>CAIWHQ010000290.1 GCA_903912465.1 uncultured Alphaproteobacteria bacterium
CATTTATTCTAGGAGTATACAGCTTTTACTGGCTTAGTAAGGGAGACTTATTAAAGTCATCAGATTTTATGGATCAGGCGTTTCAGGGTGTTGATATTTCTAGAACAACGCCCCCATTTAAAGATTTCCACGAGATCGCATCCCAGGTTTATTCAAAGGTTGGAAGATACAGCTTAGCGCTCGATCATTTGAAAGCCTTCAAGCGCCTGGACGATCAGACCCGGGAGCTGATGGTCAACACCAACTCGGCGCTTGTGGCCGCCCAGTTCGACTTCGCCAACCAGGACCTGAAGATCGCGCGCCTGCAGGCGGATCAGCTCAAGAAGGACGCCGAGCTCGCCAGGTCGCGGAACCGGATCATCCTGATCGTCCTGGGCGGCCTCGCCCTGACGGTTGGACTTCTGGGCTTCAACTTCCTGTCCCTTCGGCGCAGCAGCCGGCGGACCACCACGGCCAACACCCAGCTCAGCCGGGCGAACCAGGCCCTGGAGACCGCCCTGAAGGCGCGGAGCGAATTCCTCGCCACCACGAGCCACGAGATTCGGACGCCGCTCAACGGCATTCTGGGCGTCACCCAGGTTCTTCTGTCCGATCCCGGTCTGAGTACGGAGGTCCGGGACCGGATCAGCCTGATGAACGGCGCGGGAGAGACCATGCGCGCCCTGGTCAACGACCTCCTCGACATGGCCAAGATCGAGAGCGGGACCCTGACCATCGAGAAGGGTGAGACCGACCTGGGCGGCCTGCTCGATGACGCCGTGCGGCTCTGGACGGACAAGGCCCGGGAGAAGGGCCTCGACCTGGTCATCGACCGCGGCGGTGCCCCCGGACGGATCCTCGAGGATGGGCCCCGCCTGAGGCAGATCGTCTTCAACCTCCTGTCCAACGCCATCAAGTTCACGGAGGCCGGCTCCGTCCACCTTTCCGCCGGCGTTGAGCCCGCGGAAGCCGGAGAGCGCCTTGTCCTCCGGGTGGCGGACACTGGCATCGGCATTCCCGCCGACAAGCTGGATGCGATCTTCGAATCCTTCCAGCAGGTGGACGGCGGGGTCACCCGGCGCTTCGAGGGCACGGGCCTTGGCCTGTCCATCAGTCGCCGTCTTGCCGAGGCCATGGGCGGAACCCTGGGCGTGGAGAGCCAGATCGGCAAAGGCTCGACCTTCACCCTCATCCTGCCCCTGGTGCGCGCCAGCACTGCAGCGGCCGCGAATGCGGCGGCTTCCGGTGGGGTCTTCCTGATCATCGAGGCCAATCCCCTCACCCAGTCGGTGCTGAAGTCCGTCGCCGCACCGCTCGGCCTGCCCCTCGAGACCACCGCGTCGCCGGAAACGGCTGCCGATGTCCTTTCGGGCGGATACATCGCAGCGGTTCTGGTCGACGCCGCCGCCCTGGGACCGGACCGGGAGACGCGTATCGCCGCGATCGCCAAGCTTGTGGCGGCAGGCGCCTGCGGACTGGCGGTGACCTGGCCTTCGCCGGATCCTGAGGATATCGAGGCCGCCCTGGCCGCCGGCGCGGTGAAGGTCATCGCCAAGCCCATCTCTGCGGCCCGCCTCACCGAGGCCCTCCGGTCCCTGCTGCCGGAGTCCGCCTGAATTTTCACCTTTGATGAAATTGCACGTTAACCGCTCTTGTCGCAGGGTAAGCTCGGTTGAGAGAGTGGGCCATGACAGTGGAAACCTCGGACGTGGACGTTCTCTTCGTTGAGGACAACGAGATGAACCGGCGTGTCGTCAAGGACATGCTGGCTGTCGCCGGCGTGAAGGTCGCCGAGGCGCCTGAGGCCGCAACCGGCCTGCGGATGATCGACGAAGGCAACTACGACCTCATCCTCATGGATCTTCGCATGCCCGGCATGGACGGCCTGACCGCCATTCGCCACATCCGCGCCCGGAAGGACGCCAAGGCGAACCTGCCGGTCATCGTGGTCACCGCGGACACCAGCCTGACCATCCGGGAAGACTGCCTGGCGGCGGGCGCCGACGACATCGTTCACAAGCCCGTGGCCATGAACCTGCTGTTCGATGCCATGGGCAGGACCCTGACCCTGCGCGGCGGCGACGGCGAAGGCCCCATCCTCGAATAGGCACTTAACTTGACGTCGTAAGCGAAAAAGGCGAGCCTGCTCTGACAGACTCGGGAGCCGCCACCATGTCGTCGCTGATCCTCGCCGCCGTCGCCTTCCTGCTGCTTCATCTCCTCGTCAGCGGAACCACGGTCCGCGACCGGCTGGTCGCCCGGCTGGGCGAAGGCCGGTACCTGGGCCTCTTCTCCCTCGCATCGGGCGCGGTCCTGGCCTGGATGTTTGTCGCGCACCGCCTCGCCCGGGGCGAAGCGGCGGACCTGGCCTGGTGGGGTGTCACCCCGGTGACCCGGAGCCTCCAGATCGGCCTGATGCTGCTGGCCTTCCTGCTGATCGTGCCGGGCGTCCTGACCCGCAACCCCGGTGCCGTTGGCCAGTCTGGCGCGGTAGACGATCCCGATCCCGTGCGTGGCGTCCTGAGGATCACCCGCCATCCCTTCCTCTGGGGCATGGCCATCTGGTCGGCGGGCCATATCCTGGTGAAGGGCGACCTGGCCTCGCTGGTCCTGTTCGGCTCCCTGCTGGTCCTGTCCCTCGGCGGGGCCGCCAGCATCGACGCCAAGCGCCGGCGCACGCATGGCGAGCGTTGGAGGGCCTTCGAGGCCCGGACTTCCTTTGTCCCCTTCGCCGCCATCCTGTCAGGACGCCAGGTGCTGAAGCCCTCGGAATTCGCCCTCCAGGCCCTGATCGCGGCGGGGGTCTACCTGGTCGTCCTGCTGGCCCACCCCTTCATCGCCGGGGTGTCCGCCCTGCCCTGACCGATCCCCTGGAGCCTGTCTCCACCTATTGAAACAGGATCTAGAGGTCGGCGTAGACGTGGCTTTCACCGGCCTGGCCGGGATGGGTGACGGCGCCCTCATAGGCGGGACCGACGATCTGGGCGTACTTCCAGAGGGCGCCTGAGCCATAACCCGTGACCCGGGGCTTCCAGGCCTGGCGACGGCGCTCAAGTTCGGCGGGATCCACCTCGAGGTCGATCGTTCCGGCATCGGAGTCGATCGAGATGATGTCTCCGTCCTGGACCAGGCCGATCGGACCGCCGAGCTGGGCCTCGGGGCCGACATGCCCGATGCAGAGGCCGCGGGTCCCACCGGAAAAGCGACCATCCGTGACCAGGGCCACCTTCTCGCCACGCCCCTGTCCGCTAATCGCCGCCGTGGTCGAGAGCATTTCCCGCATGCCGGGGCCGCCGCGGGGGCCCTCGTACCGGATCACCAGGACTTCGCCGTCCTTGTAGTCACCGCGCTCCACGGCCTCGAAGCAGGCCTGCTCGCCGTCGAAGACCCGGGCCGGGCCGCGGTGCGAGCGGTGCGAGGTCATGCCTGCCACCTTGACGATGGAGCCCTCAGGCGCAAGCGAGCCCCAGAGGCCAACCAGACCGCCGGTGGGCGAAAGCGGGTTTGAGACCGTGCGGATGACCTCCTGGTCATCGCGCCAGACCACATCCTTGACGTTCTCGGCGATGGTCTTGCCAGTGATGGTCATGCAGTCGCCGTGGATGTAGCCGCCTTCCAGGAGCGTCTTCAGCAGCATGGGCATGCCGCCGGCCTCGCCCATGTCCTTGGCCACGAAGCGGCCGCCGGGCTTCAGGTCTGCGATGTGCGGCGTGCGCTGGGCGATCTCGGCGAAGTCGCGCAGGGTGAAGGATATGCCGCACTCATGGGCCATGGCCGGGAGGTGCAGGGCACCGTTGGTCGATCCGCCCGTGGCTGCAATTACCGCGGCGGCGTTCTCGAAGGACTTGCGGGTGATGAAGTCACGGGGCCGCAGCTGGGTCTCGATCAGGCGGACCACGGTCTCGCCCGAGGCCACCGCATAGGCGTCACGGCTCAGGTAGGGTGCCGGGAGGGCAGCGGAGAGCGGCAGGGCCAGGCCGATTGCCTCGGACACGCAGGCCATGGTGTTGGCGGTGAACTGGCCCCCGCAGGCCCCATCGGACGGGCAGGCGTGCTGTTCGAGGGAGCAGAGGTCGTCCAGGCTCATCTTGCCGGCCGAATGCTGGCCGACCGCCTCGAAGACATCGACCACGGTGACGTCCCGGCCCTGCCAGGACCCCGGCAGGATGGAGCCGCCGTAGAGGAAGACCGAGGGCACGTTCAGGCGCAGCATGGCCATCATCATGCCGGGCAGCGACTTGTC
>CAIWHQ010000291.1 GCA_903912465.1 uncultured Alphaproteobacteria bacterium
ACGAACCAGGGCCAGGTCTCGTTCACGACCAGGATCTGGCCGACGATCACGAGCGGCAGGTGGACGATGTAGACCCAGTAGGACGAGTCGGCGAGGTAGCGGCGGACGGCGCTGTAGCCGGAGGCGAAGCGCAGGGCCAGGGACAGGACCGCCAGGGTCGAGGCGAAGACGGCGAGGGCCATCACCGCCGCCAGCGGGGCCTTCAGCTCCGGATCGGTGACGGGTGCCAGCTCGGGGACCGGTCCACCGGCCAGGACCAGGGCCCCGGTCCCGACCCCCAGGGCCACGACCGTGAACACCGGCCAGAGCCGCTCGATACGGCCCAGCAGGTCGCGGCGACGGTCCAGCAGGAAGCCGAGGCCGAAGGCTGTGCCGAAGGCGGTCAGGGCGACCGGGTTGGGCACCAGCCCCGTGTCCGGCGTCGGGATGCCGAAGAAGGGCGTCCAGTTCGGGGCCAGCCAGAAGGCGACGGCCAGCGGCGCGGCCATCAGGGCCGGGGTCCAGGGGCCGATCAAGGCTCCGGTGATACGGTCCACGAACCGGCCCCAGCCGCCGTCCCGGTCGGCCATGGCAAAGGGCGCGCGCAGGACCAGCATGGCGACATAGAGGATCAGCAGCACCCACAGGAACCACAGATGGGTCAGGGGGAAGGTCTCGAGCGTCAGCGGCGGCGGGGGCGGTCCGCCGGTTGGAATGGTCCCGCCGTTGCGGATCGCGGCCATCCAGATCAGCCCCGCAATGAGGGCTGCGAGGATCGGGAACCAGAAGGCCGCCAGCGGGCCGGCGATGCGGGTCGCCCGGTCCCGGATGAAACCGCCCGTGCCGCGCCGGTCGAGCATCATATGGGCGAACAGGCCGGCGATCAGGAAGAAGCTCGTCATACGGAAGAGGTGGATGGCGAAGAAGATGACACTGGCCACCGGCGAGTTGTCGGTATCCGGCACGATCCAGATGGTGACCGGGAAATAGGACATGGAGGCGTGCAGGACGACGCCCAGCAGCAGGGCGGTACCGCGCAGGGCGTCGAGGCCGTGCAGGCGCCCGGACGGGTCGGTTTCGGATGAAGACATGAAAGGACTCCCCTCTTGATGGAAACCGTATCTCACAGACTTGTTTATAATGCAAACTGGTTCGCGAGAAAAAACCCGCCGCGAGCATGGCCCGGGCGAGTTCTTACGTTTCAGCCGATCAATGAACCGTCTGGACCTCGGCCGGGGCCGCGTCCGTCACCGGGGTAATCGGCACGGAAACCGATGGGCCGACATTGGGGAAATTGCTCTCGTCGCGGTTCGGGACCAGGCCCTTCTCCAGCAGATCCCTGATCTCCTGGCCGGAGAGGGTCTCATACTCCAGCAGTGCCTGGGCCAGGGTCTCGAGATCCGCAGCCTTGTCGGTCAGGATCTGGCGGGCCTCGTCCCAGCCCTCGGTGACCAGACGCTTGACCTCGGAATCGATGATCCGGGCCGTGTCCTCCGAGACGTTCTGGCTGCGCGCGACCGAGTGGCCGAGGAAGACCTCCTGCTCGTTCTCGCCATAGGCCACAGTCCCGAGCACGTCCGAAAAGCCCCACTGGGTCACCATGCGGCGCGCCAGCTTGGACGCCTGCTGGATGTCGGACGAAGCGCCCGAGGTGATGTTCTCCTTGCCGAAGATCAGCTCCTCGGCCACGCGGCCGCCCGCCATGATGGCGATCCGATCGACCATCTGCTGGTATTTCATCGAATAGCGGTCGCCTTCCGGCAGCTGCATGACCATGCCGAGGGCCTGGCCGCGCGGGACGATGGTCGCCTTGTGCACGGGTTCGGCCATCTTGACGTTCATGGCCACAATGGCGTGCCCGCCCTCGTGATAGGCGGTCAGGCGACGCTCTTCCTCGTTCATGGCCATGGATTTGCGCTCGGCGCCCATCATGACCTTGTCCTTGGCGTCCTAGAAGACGCGGTGGGTGACCATGCGGCGGTCCTTGCGGGCC
>CAIWHQ010000292.1 GCA_903912465.1 uncultured Alphaproteobacteria bacterium
CGGCCGCCGTGGCCAGCGCCCTGGCGGCCTATTTCGCCGGCGACGCCCGCGCCCTCGATTCCCTACCGACGGCGGAGGGGGGCACCGAATTCCAGCGCCAGGGCTGGGCCGCCCGGAGGCGCATCCCGGCTGGCACCGCCTGGAGCTATGGCGACCTTGCCCGGCAGGTAGGCCGGCCTGCGGCGGTCCGGGCTGTGGGGCAGGCGAACGGGGCCAATCCTGTCGCCCTCGTCCAGCCCTGCCACCGGGTCATCGCGTCCGGCGGCGGCCTTGGTGGCTATGCCGGCGGCCTGGAGCGCAAGGCCTGGCTGCTGAGGCACGAAGGTGTGAACCTTCACGTCTGAACTCCGGAATTCATTGTGGATTCAATTGTGTAAAAGATGACTTCTCATGTTAACCAAGGCGTTCTTCTTTCCGGGGTGTGGACGGAGTCACGAGCCGGCTTTCGCAGAACACAGGTTCGTGGTTAAGTCCTTTCTGTAGCGGATGAATTCGGCGCCGGCTGAAGCTCCGCACCGTCTTCCGGAACCCGTCCGAATGTCCAAACCCGCTGAAGACCGGCCCGAGGCCGTTGATGAGGAACCGTCCCTTCCGGAAACGGAGGCGGGACCCGTTGCCGAAGCTGCCGCCGACGTCGCTGCCGAGGTCGCGCCGCCGGCGCCGCCGGTCGCCGCACCCTTTGCGCCGTCCCTGCCTTCGCCCGCCCGCAGGCGCCCCCGGCGGGCGTCTGATGCGCCGATCTGGCTGGCCGCCGCCTTCGTCTCCCTCCTCTGGGGCCTGGCGCCCATCGCCTTCGCCATCGGCTACCGGCAGGGCAAGGCACCCTTCGACTATGACCCCTTTGTCCTGCTGGTCCTGGGCGGAATGGCCCTTGGCCCGGCGGGCCTGGTCTGGGTGGCCGCCCGGCTCTGGGTGGAGGCCCGACGGCTGCGCGGTGAGAGCGAGCGGGCCGCACGCCTGGCCGACGAGATGGTGGCGCCCGCCGTGGCCGCCGGAATCCGGGCTGGCGAGATCGCCACGGGCCTGGAGGCCGAGATCGCCAGGGCCGGGCAGACCGCAAACCTCGCCTCCCAGAGGCTGGAAGACCTTCGCGCGGCCCTTGAAGCCGAGTCCGGCCGCCTCGACGCCGCCGCACGGCTGGCGGGAGGGTCCGCCGAGACCCTGGCCACAGGACTGGGCCGGGAGCGCGAGCGCCTGGAGGGACTGGCCTCGGGTCTCGACGCCCGCACCACCGCCGTCTCCGACGCTATCGCCCGGCAGGCCCGCCTGGTCAGCGAGGTCTCCGACCTGGCCGAGACCCAGCTTCGCGAGGCCGAGGCCTCCCTGACCGCAAGGTCAACAGACTTCACCGAGGCAGCGGGCCGGCTGGCCGATGCCGCCCGCAGCGCAGCTGACGCCGTGGGGGACCAGGCCGGACGCCTGGAGGGCGCAGGCGCCAGCCTTTCAGACCATGTCAGCGGGGTTGAGCGCACCCTGGATACCCGCCGCAACGGCCTAATGGCGGTCGCCCAGTCCCTGCGCGCTGAGCAGGAGGGTCTTGCGGTCCAGGCCGAGGCCCACCTCGCCCGCCTCGCCGAGGTTGGCGGCCAGGCCCGCCTGTCCGCGGCGGACATGCGCGATTCCGCCATCAAGGGTGGCGAGGCCCTGGCCTCGCTGATCCAGGAGGCCGCCGCCCAGTTCCGGGAGTTCGCCGATGTGGCGCGGGCCGAGCGGGACGAGTTCGGACAGTCCACCCAGCACGCCCTCGCAGCCGTGGCTGGTACTGCGGCCCAGGAGCGCGAGCGCCTGGAGTCCCAGACCCGCGCGTCCATCGAAGCCCTCTCGAAGGCGGCGGAGGCTACGCGCCTGGCATCTAACCAGAACGCCGAAGCGGCCCGGGGACAGGTCGACCAGCTGGCCGAGGCCGCCTTCTCGGCCGGCCAGAAGGCCAACCAGGCCTTCGAGGCGCGGCTGGAAGAGGCCCGCAGCCTCATCGCCCGGTCGGCCCAGATGGTCGAGGAGGCCGGGGACGCCACGGCCCGCCGGCTGGAGGAGGGCGCCTCCGCCGCTCGCCGGACCCTGGACGAGCTGGCGGGCATGCTGATGCGCATCGAGGAGCGGGTGGCCAGCCTGCCCGAGCGTGCGCGCTCCCAGGCCGAACAGGTGCGGGAAGCGGTCAGCGAGAGCATGGACGGCCTGATGGACCAGGCCCGGCGCACCGCCGTCGAGACCCAGGCCATAGACGCAGCCTTCCAGGACCGGGTGCGGCGCAATTTCGAGATGCTGAGCGAGGCCGTGAAGATGATGGGGACGGTGGCCGCCACGGGTGCGCCGCCAGCGCCGGCGACCGCGCCGGCCGCAGCCCTCGCCAGGCCTCTCGTCCCGCCGCCCGAGCCCCCCCCGACCCCGCAGGCCAACCCCGGAGCGGATGGGCCCAGGCGCAGGCTTCGGCTGACCCCCGCCGCTTCCGCTGAGCCCTCGAGCGTCCCCGTCAGCAACGAGACCTTTGCCGAGATCTTCGAGGCCGCAGGTGGCCCACCCGAGGCCCTGGGCGGCCTTCGGCCCGGAGCCCAGGCGGCATCCCCTGCAGAGCGGGCTCCGGTGCCCGCCCCGGTGCCTGGACGGACCCCGCCGGCGGGCTCCGGCTGGACCTGGCGCGACCTCTTGTCGTCCGTAGACGGCGAGGGCGGGGGTCCGCCCCAGGACCAGGGCTCCCTGGACTTCCTCGCCGACGAGATCCGCGCCCTGGGCATTGATCCCATGATCCTGCTGCCCATCACCCGGGTCGACGAGCTGTCGGCCATGATCTCGGACGGGCAGGGGGACTCGGCCCGGGAACTGGTGCGTCGCCTGGCGCCCGCCGCGACCCGCAAGCTCTCCCGCCGACTGCTGGAGGAGCCGCGAATGCGCCGGTCGGTCATGGACTTCCTGGCCCGCTACCAGACCGGGGTCGAGACCGCGATCCGGCGCGACCGCTCGGGACGCGAGGTCGGGGCGCTGCTGTCGACGGAGGCGGGCCGGCTCTACCTGCTGGCGGAAGCCGCCGCCGGGGACATTGTATGAGGTCCGTCAGGACCCGGAGGGCGCTGATCGCCGTCCTCGCCCTGCTGGCCACCGCCGCTGCGCCGGCGACCAAGTCGAAGCCGAAGTCGGGCGGTTTGGATGCGCGCACGGCAGACTATGCCTTCACCTACCGGTGGCCGGCCCAGGTCGAGGCCCTGCCGGGCCTGCGCGCCCACCTGGCCGCGGACCAGGCCGAGCGGAAGCGGACCCTCGCAGGCGAGGCGGCGGGCGCCCGCC
>CAIWHQ010000293.1 GCA_903912465.1 uncultured Alphaproteobacteria bacterium
CCTGGCGGCAGGTGATCGCAGGGCTGTCGCGCTCACCCTGAATTGCTCCCCCAAGGGGGAGCTCCCGGCGAAGCCGGGTGAGGGGGTCAACGGCATCTCAGCTGACCCCCTCCGGCCCGCATTCGCGGTCCACCTCCCCCTGGGGGGAGGAATTAGGCAGCGCCTGAACAGGCCGAGAGGAAGGGCTTGCCCGGGCGGGGGTTCGCGGTCGAGTATGCTGGCAGATTTGGGAGAGCGAGATGCATGATCTGGTAATCCGCAATGCGCGGGTGGTGGATGGCACGGGTGCGCCGGCCTACGCCGGAGAAGTGGCTGTAAAGGACGGGCGCATCGTGGCCGTTGGGCCCAGGGTTGAAGGCCCGGCACGGGCCGAGATGGACGCCGGCGGCAAGGCCGTAGCACCCGGCTTCATCGACCCGCACACCCATTTCGACGTTCAGCTCCTGTGGGACGGGGCGGCCAAGCCCAGCCTGGAGCATGGCGTCACCTCGATCATCCCGGGCAACTGCTCCCTGTCCCTGGCGCCCCTCAGGGCGGCGGACCGCAAGGCGGTGGTTGGCATGTTCCAGCAGATCGAGGAACTGCCGCCCGAGGCCTTCACCATCGCCTTCGAGTGGACCTGGGAGGACTGGGAGGGCTATCGCCGGGCCCTGGAAAAGGGACTGGCCATCAATGTGGCGCCCCTGGTGGGCCATAGCGTCATCCGCGTCTGGGTGATGGGGGCCGACGCCAACCAGCGCGCGGCGCGGCCCGACGAGATCGCCGCCATGCAGGACGTGCTGCGCCAGTGCCTGCAGGCCGGGGCCATCGGCCTATCGACCAGCTTTGTGGACGTGGACGAGAACGCCCGGCCCGTGCCCAGCCGCTTCGCCCAGTTCGCCGAACTGGACGCCCTTTGCGCCGTGCTGGGCGAGTTCGGCCGGATGCTGCAGATCGTGCCGGAGTTCTATGATGCCGACATCACCATTGCCCGGATCGACCAGCTGGCCGAGCTGAGCCTGAAGCACGGTATCCCCACCACCTACTCGCCGGTGTTCGACAACCGCCAGACGCCGGCCAGCGTGGACCGGATCCTGGGCCGCTCGGCCGAGCAGTTCGCCCGCGGCGCCCGGGTTTGGCCGCAGATGCAGACCCGGCCCATCGACATCAGCTTCTCCCTCCTGCGGCCCAGCCTGTTCTTCGCCCGCCTCCCCCGCTGGGTGCGGGTGCTGCGCCAGCCCCTGGAGGCGCGGATCGCCTCCCTGACCGACCCGGAGACCGTGGCGCGCATGGTGGAGGACGCCGGCCCCGATGGCGGCGAGCGCCTGATGGGACGGCTGGTGGTGCGCGGCGGCGGCGAGGCTCCGGCCCACCTGGCGGGCAAGACACTGAAGGAAATCGCCGACGCCCGCGGCCAGTCCTGCGCCCTGGCCCTGATCGAAGTGTCGCTTGAGCACGGCCTGGACGTGGCCTTCCTGTCGGCCAATGGCGGCCACGACAATACCGACCGCATCGGCCCCCTTCTGGCCCGGCCCGACGTGCACATCGGCGCCGGCGATGGCGGGGCACACCTGGCCTCCTTCGCCACCTACGGCGACACTGGCTACCTGTTCAGCGAGTTCGTGCGCAGGACGGGCGCG
>CAIWHQ010000294.1 GCA_903912465.1 uncultured Alphaproteobacteria bacterium
CGCATGAGAACAAGAAGTGCCGGTGAGAGGAGCCCAACCTGGCTGTAGGTCGGCAGAAGGCCGATGGCCACGGTAGCCACGCCCATCAGCACGACCGTGAACAGGAAGGCGCCCTTGCGCCCGACCCGGTCGCCGATCCGCCCGAAAACCAGGGCACCGATGGGCCTGAAGAAGAAGCCGGCTCCGAAAAGCGCCAGGGCGGCGATGTAGCCGGCGGCCTCGGGCAGGCCCGTGAAGAAGACCTTGGAGATGACCGTGGTCAGGCTTCCGAAGACGAAGAAATCGTACCACTCGAAGGTGGTTCCCGCCGCCGAAGCCCCCACGACCGTCCGCAGGGACGGCTGAGCCGGGGCCGCCGCGGTATCCTCGCCAGCCTTTGTCTTTTCAGCCGCCGCCATGTCTTCCCCCACCTCAAGGTCGCCTGAGCGCCCGGTCATTAGGTTGTTGCCCGTCCAGAAATCAACGGGATCAGAAGGCGTTTTCGCCCGTGATCGCCCGGCCCAGGATCAGGGCATGGACGTCATGCGCGCCCTCGTAGGTGTTTACGGTTTCCAGGTTCGAGGCGTGGCGCATGACGTGGTACTCGCCGCTGATCCCGTTGCCGCCGTGGATGTCCCGGGCCTCCCGGGCGATGGCCAGGGCCTTGCCGCAGTTGTTGCGCTTCATCAGGCTGATGGCCTCGGGCACCCAGGCGCCCTGGTCGATCAGCCGGCCGAGGGCGAGGGCACCCTCGAAGCCCAGGGCGATCTCGGTCTGCATGTCCGCCAGCTTCTTCTGGACGAGCTGGCGGGCCGCGAGGGGCTTGCCGAACACCTTGCGGGTGGCGACGTAGTCGCGACTGGCGTGCAGACAGAAGTCGGCGGCACCCATGGCGCCCCAGGCGATGCCGTAGCGGGCCTTGTTCAGGCAGGAGAACGGCCCCCGCAGGCCAGAGACGCCGGGCAGGATCTGGTCTTCGGGAACGAAGACATCCGCCAGGGCGATCTCGCCGGTGATGGAGGCGCGCAGGGACAGCTTGTTCTTGATCTGGGGCGTCGAGAAGCCCTCCGAACCCCGGTCGACCAGGAAGCCCCGGATGGCGCCGTCTAGCTTGGCCCAGACCAGTGCGACGTCGGCGATCGGCGCGTTGGTGATCCACATCTTGGCGCCGTTGAGGATGAACCCGCCGTCGGTCCGAACCGCCGTGGTGCGCATGGAGGCCGGGTCAGATCCGCCGTCGGATTCGGTGAGGCCGAAGCAGCCGATGATCTCGCCCCTTGCCATGCCGGGCAGATAGCGCTGGCGCTGGGTTTCAGAACCGAAGGCGTGGATCGGGTACATGACCAGGGAGGACTGGACGCTCATTGCAGAGCGGTAGCCGGAGTCGATCGCCTCGATCTCCCGGGCGATGAGGCCATAGGCGACGTGGTTCACTCCCGCGCAGCCATAGGCTTCGGGCAGGGTCGGGCCCAGGAAGCCCAGGGCCCCCATCTCAGTCATGATCTCGCGGTCGAAGCGTTCCTCGGCGTAGGCCGAGACCACCCGGGGCAGGAGCTTGTCGCGGGCGTAGGCCCTGGCAGACTCCCAGACCATCCGTTCGTCCTCGGAAAGCCGCGCGGCGAGGTCCAGGGGGTCCTCCCAGCTGAAAGTCTTGGTTTCGGCACCGGCGTCGAGGGCCATGTCGGTCTCCTGCAGTCGTGTAGAAAGCTTTATGCGACGGATCGCGGCGCGGGTGTAGCCGGGTTTTGCGACTCAGCCGCCCCGGGCGACGAAGGGACCGTTCCGGAAACCCTCTGACGCCTTCCCATAGAGGAAGGGCTGGCCGGCCTCGGTCTCCACCCGTCCTCCCGCCGCCGCGAGGATAGCGTGGCCGGCGGCGATGTCCCATTCCATGGTCGGGCCCAGGCGCGGGTAGATATCGGCAGCACCCTCAGCGATCCGGCAGAACTTGATGGAGGAATCCATGGCTTCGGTCGCATCGAAGCCATGTCGGTCAGTCAGTGTACGGAGTACCTCCGGCTTCATGGTGTGGCTGATCAGGGCGACCGCTCCGCCGGTGGGCCAGGCCCGCACGGCCACCGGAGCCGACGGGCCCCCGGCAATCCTCTTGAAGGCCCCGCCCGGGGCTGTGAACCAGGTCTCCCGGGTGGCGGGGGCGCTGATGGCGCCCGCCACCGGGACTCCGTCGACAACCAGGGCGATATTGACCGTGAAGTTGGGGTCGCCCCGAACGAAGGCCTTGGTGCCGTCGACGGGATCCACAAGGAGGAAGACGGGACCGATCAAACCGGGCGCCCCGAACTCGCTGGCATGCTCTTCCGAAACTACGGTGATGCCGGGCGCTGACGCCGCGAGACGTGCCAGGATCAGGGTCTCTGCCCTGCGATCCGCCTCGGTGACCGGGCTGTCATCCGACTTGCGATCCACGGCAAGGCCGCTGTTCCAGAGTGGCCGCACGAGGTCTGCAGCCTCTTCGCAGAGGTCGGCCAGAAGGGCGCCGAACCGGGCGTCTGGAATGAGCATGGCCAAGCCTCCTTTGCGGCCGTCTTCCTAGATGCGCCGGGCGGTTTCCCAAAGCGGCAAATCAGGCCAGATTCAACCGACCATGACCGACGCCTTCCCCAGCCTGCCGGAAGACGCCCGCCGCGAGCCGCCCGCGCCGCGCACCGCGGAGATCGCCGCCTATCTCGCTGCGCGCATGTGCCATGACTTCATCAGCCCGGTCAGCGCCATGGTCAGCGGTTTGGACCTGCTGGACGACCCCTCTGCCCAGGACATGCGCGAAGACGCCATGGGCCTGATCTCGGCCTCGGCCCGGAAGCTGGCGGACCAGCTCGGTTTCTGCAGGGTCGCCTTCGGCGCCTCAGCTTCTGCGGAGGTCTTCGACTCCCGGGAACTCGGCAGGCTCGCTGAAGGCCTTTTCCGGCACATCCGGGCCGAACTGGACTGGCAGGTTGCAACCCCGGCCCTCCCCAAGCCCGCTGCGAGGGCGCTGCTGAATCTCTCCCAGCTTGCTGGCGCGGCCCTGCCAACCGGCGGCGCCGCCCGCATCCAGGCCGAGGAACGTGAAGGCTTCATCCTCATCCGGGCCCGCGCCGATGGCGCCCGGGCCCGCCTGCGCGCCGAGGTTTCCGACGGCCTCGCCGGTTTACCCATGGGCGAGGGGCTTCATGGCTATTGGGTCCAGGCCTACTATGTCCACCTGTTCGTCACGGATGCCGGCGGGACGGTCCGCGTGGATTCCGGGCCGGGGACCATCGACTTCCTCGCCGCCCTTCCGGCCTGAGCCTGGTTCCGGCAGAGACGACAACCGCTCCTTAACCAAAATCTGGGCTTAACCGAAATCTGTAAGCGTGCGTGGATGGAGGCTCGCTCTTGAAGTCCTGTCTTATCGCTGACGATAGTCCCGTGGTCCGGCTGATGGTCCGCAGGCTTCTCGAGGCCGCCGGATATCATATCCGCGAAGCGCCGGACGGTGCCCAGGCCCTGGCCGCCTGCCAGGAGGACATGCCCGACGTCATCCTGCTGGACTGGCGCATGCCGGTGATGAATGGGCTGGAATGCCTGGTCCGGCTTCGGCAACTGCCCGGCGGAGCCGCCCCCTGCGTGATCTTCTGCAGTGTCGAGTCGGACCCAGGAATGATCGGCCAGGCCCTGGCCTCCGGTGCCAACGAGTACGTCATGAAGCCCTTCGACCGGGAGATCCTGGCGGGAAAACTCGCCCTCGCGGGGGCTGCATGACGCCCGGGGAACTCGAACTTGTGGCCCGGCTCTGCCTGACGCGCACCGGACGCCGGCTGGACACCTCGGTCCCGGAGAGGGCGGCTGCGCGCCTGGGCATTGTCGCCCGCCGCGAAGGCTATGGAACGGTCGACGACCTGCTTCTCGCCCTTCGCACAAGCGAGGCCGAGCGACTGGCCTGGCCGGTCGTGGAGGGGCTGACAGCCTTTGAGCGGGGCTTCATGGAGGACCCCAAGGTCCTGCAGCAGGTCGCCAGGCGAATTCTTCCTCACCTCGCCGGGGTCAAGGGTGACGAACCTGTGCGGATCTGGTGCGCTGCGGCGGGGTCCGGCCAGGATCCCTATTCCCTCGCCATCCTTGTCCAGGAGGCGGCGGCGAGGATGGGAGGCGACCTGAAGGTCGAAATCTACGCGTCGGATCTGTCCGTGAAGGGGATCGAGCGGGCCAGGAAGGGCATCTTCAGCCACTTCGAGATCCAGAAGGGCCTCTCCGCCCAACACATGATCGACCACTTCCAGCCGGTGGAGGGCGGCTGGCAGGCCTCTTCCAGCCTGCGCGACATGATCCGTTGGCGCCGCGTGAACCTGTTCTCGGACACGCCGGGCTCCATGCGCTTCGACCTGGTGGTCTGCCGGGGCGTACTGCCCCAGACAGCGGCGAATGTGCGGCCCACGGCAGCCGTCAACCTCGCCCTATCCCTGGCGGAGAACGGATTCCTCGTACTTGGGCGTGGGGAGGGCGAAGGCGAGGCGGACCTGGCACCCGCGCTCCTGGCCCTGCCTGGCCTGGACGCCATCTACGCACGCAACCCCGCTTTTCGGACGTTGGAGGTCTAGGGCCCCGCCTCAGCGGGGCCTGCGAGCGCCCAGCAAGGAGCTGACGATCCCCGCGGCCAGCCGTGGGTTGCGCAGGGCGGTCACGCCCGCCGCGGTCGCCGCCAGGGCCCCGAACAGGGCGAAGATCGGCCGTCGGCGAGCGAGTTCCAGAAGGTCTGAACCCACATCCCTGTCACCTTCTCCAGAGGGCCTGCGGCGCTTCGAACCGGCGAAGGTCAGGAGTGTCAGGCCAGCGACGACGAGGATCAGTAGACAGACGCCCGCCACCGCCGCCGCCGCTCCGGCCGCCCCGAGGGTGGGCTCCAGGACGGCGTAGAGGGCGAGGGAAAGGGCCACCACGAGGACGGCCGAAGCCGTCGCCATGGCGGCACCTCCGCAGACCATGAGGAGGAGGCGGCTAAGCCTCAACGGTTACGTCCGGTGGCCAGCAGAAGGCCGATCAGGACACCGACGCCAACGGCGATACCCGTGGCGGTCATAGGCCGCTCGCGGACCCGGCCTGCGACATAGCGCTGGGCGTCGTCGATATGGTCCGCCGCTTCAGAGGCATACGCCTTGCTGTGATTGCGGATCTGCTCAACGCCCTCGGTGACAGCCTTCTCGATCCGCCGTGCGGCGTCGGACAGGGTGTGCTCGGCGTGGTCGACAGCGTCGCTGGCGGCTTCCGTGGTGGACTTGATGGCCGAGCGGGCGGCGCGGACGGTCTTGTCTACAGTGGCATCAGACATGTGAGTTCTCCTTGGGCCTCAGCCCCTTTGTTCAGATCGGGGAGATGGTCCCTTCTCCGGCGAGATGCAAGGCTGGGGGAATCCCTAGGGACCCCTCTCCTGCAGGAAATCGATCATGGCCGGAACCGCCGCGCGATCCTGCAGCATGAACATGTGGCCGCCGTCGAAGAACCTCAGGACCGATCCCCGCAGGGCAAGGGCCAGGTTCAGCTGGCTGAGGGGCGGCGCAATGCCGTCGAACCGGCCCGCGGCGATCAACACCGGCGTGCGGACGGCGGGCAGGGCCTCCCAGACGTCGTGTCCGGCTCGGGCCTCGATCTGCCGCCTGGCCCCCATCTCGCGCCCGGGCTCCCCTGCGAAGGGATCGGTCGCAGAAAGGGCGATGGCCTCGGCATGGCGTTCGGGGTGGGCTTCTGCCCAGGCCGTGTCGAGCCGCGTGTCGTTGACCGGCAAAAGATGACGAGCCCGGGCTTCGCCCCTCAGGTGGCCGATCTCATGGAAGGGGAAGGAGCTGCCGCCGGCCCCCCCCGGCGAGGTGCAGGCCAGAACCAGGCGCCGCACCCGGTGCGGGTGCCGCACCACCAGGTTCTGCGCGACCATGCCCCCGAAGGAGACGCCAATGACCAGGGCATCTTCCCAGCCCAGGGCGTCCATCAATCCCGCCGCGTCGTCGGCATAGTCGGCCATGGAATAGGGACGGTCGGGCTTCTCCGTCTGGCCCAGACCCCGCTGGTCATAGGCCACGAGGTCGAAGGCCCGGGCAAAAGGACCGTCGAGCATGTTCGGGCGGACCCTAAGGTCGCCTCCGGTTCCGGAAATGAACAGCAGCCGGGGGCCCTCGCCAACGCGTTCATAGTGGATGTCGAGGCCGTTGGCGGTGACTTTGGGCATGGTCAGTCCCTGTGGATCGGGTCGATCCAGCGGACCTCCCGCGCCGGCTCGACGGGCTCGATGTCAAGGTTCACGACCACCGCCTCGCCGTCGCTTCGCACGAGAACGCACTCGAGGGTCTCGTCCGAGGAGGCGTTGATCTCCTGGTGCGGGACGAAGGGCGGGACATAGATGAAGTCGCCCGGCCCAGCCTCCGCGGTAAACTCCAGGCGTTCGCCCCAGCGCATCCGGGCGCGCCCGCGGACAACGTAGATGACGCTCTCCAGCGGGCCGTGGTGATGGGCGCCTGTGCCGGCGCCGGCATGGATGTGTACCGTCCCCGCCCAGAGCCGGCGTGCGCCCACCCGGGCGAAGTCAATGGCCGCCGCGCGGTTCATTCCAGGGGTCTGGGTCGTATTGGCGTCAAGCTGATCCCCAGGCACCACCTGTACGCCGGTGTGCTCCCAGCCGTCGCCCGGAACCGCCTCTTCCGACATCTTCGCCTCCCGTTGAAATCGTGTAGACTTCCATGCAGCGCCATAAGCGCATCGTTCGCAAGTCTGTACCGGCTTCAGGGTCGACCTGAAGCTGGGGAGGTGAGGTCCCTTGCAGCTTCCGCTCCGCCAGCCGGACGATCCCGGCCTCGATCTACCCCGTCCCTGGCGGGAAGGCGATTATGGGGCCGGGCATGGGGCCGTGTGCGGTTGCGAGGGGTGTGCGGTCCGTCAGGGCGAAGGGGAGTCCTCGCCAGTCTTCGCTTATCTCAACCTGAACGAGCGTGGCGGGACAGCCCCCAACGGCAAGGTCAGTTTCACCCTCGACCAGGTCGTCAACCGCCTCACCGGGGGTGAGGCCGGCTGGGGCGTCATGGGCCAGCCCTTCACCATCAGCTACGCCTTCCGGGCGGCCGAGCCCTCCAACATGCCCAACGGGACCACTGGGTTCTCCCGGTTCAATGACGCCCAGATTCGCCAGGCCGAGAAAGCCCTGCAGGCCTGGACCGACGTCAGCGGCATCCAGTTCCTCCTTGTCGGTTCCTGCGAGACCGGCGAGACCGCCTACTCCGACTTCGCGGTGATGCGGTTCGCCAACTATACCGATGGGCCCGAAAGTGCGGCGGCCTTCGCCTACTATCCTGGCTCCCTGGACTTCTCGGCGCGGTCCGGCGACGTCTGGATCGACACCTCTTTCGGCTACAACCAGCAGCCAGCGGCTTCCAACTACGGCGGTTTGGTCCTGGTACACGAGATCGGTCACGCCCTGGGTCTCGCCCATCCGTCAACCTATCCCTCCACGGGGACGCCCACCTATGCCGCCGACGCCAGCTATTTCGAAGATAGCCGTCAGTACACGGTGATGAGCTATTTCGGTGGCTTCAACACCGGTGCCTACCTGCCGGGATATTCCGCCGTACCCCTGCTCGATGACATTGCCGCCATGCAGGCCGAGTACGGCCCCAACATGTCGACCCGGACCGGCGATACGGTCTACGGCTTCAACTCCAACTCTGGCAGGTCCTGGTTCGAGGCCGTGAGTGCGACCTCGGTCATGCAGTGGGCCGTCTGGGACGCCGGCGGGCGCGACACCTTCGATTTCTCGGGCTACCCCGACAACCAGGTGATCGACCTGAGGCCGGGCTTCTTCTCGGACGTGGGTGGCTACCGGGGCAATGTGGCCATCGCCCGTGGGACCGACATCGAGGATGCCATCGCCGGTGCAGGTAATGACAGCCTGACGGGAAACAGCCTCGCCAACCGCCTGACGTCCGGGGCGGGATCCGACACGGTCCTTGGCGGCGATGGCGGCGATACACTGATGGATGCCTCCGGCACCAACTACCTGCGCGGCGAGGCGGGCGACGATTCCCTCTCCGGGGGTTCAGGCTTCGACGACATGCATGGCAACATGGGCAGTGACACCCTGCGCGGAAACGACGGCGAGGACTGGGTCGTCGGCGGCAAGGACAACGACCTGCTCTTCGGGGATGCCGCCTGGGACATCGTCTATGGCAACCTGGGCAATGATACCGTCGACGGCGGCGCCGGGAACGACTGGGTGCGCGGCGGCCAGGGCGAGGACTCCGTCATGGGCGGGGCCGGCGACGACTGGATCTGGGGCGACAAGGGAAATGACACCATCTCCGGCGGCGCCGGGGCGGACATCTTCTACAGCCTGGCCGGCGCGGCCATCGACCGTATCACCGACTTCTCCTACGCTGCCGGTGATCGGCTGAAGTTGGAGGGAAGCCCCTCGCGAACCATCACACAGGTCGGCGCCGACGTGTTGGTCGACATGGGCAATGGCGACCAGGTCATCCTGGTCGGCGTCTCCCTCGCCAGTCTTGGAAGCGGTTGGATCGCCTGATTGCCCGCTGCCGGGGAAGGCGACCTGGCTGAAGTCATGCTAGGATGGGTTGTGGGTGACGCCCGATCGGACGGCGACCGGAGGACCTCACAAGGAATGGAGGCCCGCAATGTCGCCCCAAGGCTCAAGGACAACCGCGCTATGCGCCGCCCTGTGCGGCCTCCTGGCGGCGTCGGCGGC
>CAIWHQ010000295.1 GCA_903912465.1 uncultured Alphaproteobacteria bacterium
ATCAGGCAGGTCCTGGCGAACCCCGCCGGGACGGAAGAAGTTGGCGTGCAGGCGGGCACCGGAGGCCCGCTCGTAGAACACCATGAGCTTCTCGCGCTCCTCGAAGCCCCAAAGCGGCGGCGTCAGGGCGCCGACGTCCATGGCCTGGGTCGTCACGTTGAGCAGGTGATTCAGGATGCGGCCGATCTCGCAGTACAGGACCCGGATCAACTGGGCCCGGACCGGAACCTCGATGCCCGAAAGGCGCTCGATGGCGAGGCAGAAGGCATGCTCCTGGTTCATAGGCGCGACGTAATCGAGCCGGTCGAAATAGGGCACGTTCTGCAGGTAGGTCCGCGCCTCCATCAGCTTTTCGGTGCCGCGGTGCAACAGGCCGATGTGCGGGTCGACCCGATCCACCACCTCCCCGTCCAGCTCCAGGACCAGGCGCAGCACGCCGTGGGCGGCCGGGTGCTGGGGCCCGAAGTTGATGTTGAACTTGCGGACGGGGGTTTCCGGAAGGGCCGAGCCCGCGGCGACGTCGTCGGCCATCAGCGCGCCTCCCCCTTCTCATCGCCCGGCAGGACGTAGCTGGCCCCTTCCCAGGGCGACATGAAGTCCCAGTTGCGGAACTCGACGGACTTCACCGGCTCGTAGACCACGCGCTTGAGCTCGTCGTCGTAACGCAGCTCGACATAGCCGCTCATCGGGAAGTCCTTGCGGAGCGGATGCCCGTGGAACCCGTAGTCGGTCAGGATGCGCCTCAGGTCCGGATGGCCGGAGAAGAAGACTCCGTACATGTCGAAGCACTCGCGCTCGAACCATTCCGCGCAGGGAAACAGGCCGGTGACCGAAGGCACCGCAGTGTCCTCGTCGGTCTGGACCTTCACGCGAAGCCGGACGTTCCGGGTAAAGGACAGGAGCTGGTAGACCACGTCGAAGCGCAGGGCCCGGTCAGGATGATCGACCCCGGTCAGGTCCGTCAGCTGCTGGAAGCCAAACTGGTCCCTGAGGAGACGCAGAACCTGAACCACCCGGGCCGCCGGTGCCGACAGGCAAAGATCGCCGTAATCGACGGTGGCGGAAACACCTGCGCCTGCGGCCGCAGCCACCTCGGCGCCCAGGGCCTGCAGGGTATCGGAAGCGACGGGCCAGCTCATCTTTCGATCGTCCCGGTACGACGGATCTTCTTCTGAAGCTGCAGGACCCCATAGACCAGGGCCTCGGCGGTGGGAGGGCATCCGGGGACGTAGATGTCCACCGGAACGATCCGGTCGCAGCCGCGCACCACGGAGTAGCTGAAATAGTAGTAGCCGCCGCCGTTGGCGCAGGAGCCCATGGAGATGACGTACCGGGGCTCGGGCATCTGGTCGTAGACCTTGCGCAGGGCCGGGGCCATCTTGTTGCACAGGGTGCCGGCCACGATCATCACGTCCGACTGGCGCGGGCTGGCCCTCGGGGCGAAGCCATAACGCTCGAGGTCGTAGCGCGGCATGGAGGCGTGCATCATCTCCACGGCGCAGCAGGCCAGGCCGAAGGTCATCCACATCAGCGAACCCGTGCGGGCCCAGGTGATGAGGTCATCTGCGGCGGCGGTCACGAAGCCCTTGTCGGCGAGCTGCTGTGAGACGCCGTCGAAATAGGGGTCATGGAGCTTGGAGTCGTAGCCCTCCACCGCCGAGCGGGCGCCGGCTCCGGCAGGAACGGTCAGTCCCATTCCAGGGCCCCCTTCTTCCACTCGTAAATGAAGCCGACGGTCAGGACCCCGAGGAAGGTCATCATCGACCAGAAGGCGAAGACGGCCTGTTCATGTGGCAGGTTCATGAGGGAGACCGCCCAGGGGAACAGGAAGGCGACCTCAAGGTCGAAGATGATGAAGAGGATCGAGACCAGGTAGAACCGGACGTCGAACTTCATCCGGGCGTCGTCGAAGGCGTTGAAACCGCACTCGTAGGTCGAAAGCTTCTCCGGATCCGGCGCCTTGGGCGCGAGGACGGCCGAAGCCAGGATGAAGACGATCCCGATCGCCGAGGAAATCCCCAGGAAGATCACGATCGGGAGGTACTCGAGAAGAAAGGCGTCCATGGATTCCCCGCCGGAGTCGCGCGCCCTTCTAGACCAGCCTTGCGCCGGGTTCAAACCTCGGTTTGCCCCTTTGCCAAGTCCGGCCCGGAAGGCAGGCACCGGGCAGATCACCCCAGAGTCCCTACCGTTGCCCTAACGCCCCAAGGACAGTTGACACGATTCCGGCCGGGACCTATCAGACGCCCCTCGCGCTGGTGCGCGACCGAGTGCGGATGTAGCTCAGTTGGTTAGAGCGCCGGCCTGTCACGCCGGAGGTCGCGGGTTCGAGCCCCGTCATTCGCGCCACTCCCCCCTCTCGCAGGTCTGGAACGGCGACGCGCCCGTCAGGACTCGCGCATGGCCTTCAGCGCCCGGCTCCAGCGTGCGAGTTCGTCGAGGGTGACCTTGGCCGCCAGGCCGTGGGCGTCGGTGGGGGTGAAGCCCTTCTCGGCATCCAGGTACTCGCCCACCATGGGAATGGCGACGCCCTCCACCAGGGGCATGATCTTGACCGTGGTCAGCATCTGCTTGGCCATCTGGACGGCCCGGACCCCACCGGACTGGCCGCCATAGCTGACAAAGGCGGCCGGCTTTCCGTTCCACTCCGAGTAGAGATAGTCCACCGCGTTCACAAAGGCCGGCGGCGGCATGAAATTGTACTCGGGCATGACGAAGACGTAGGCGTCGGCGGACTCCACGCTCGCCGACCAGGCCTTGGTGTAGTCGAACTGGTAGTTGCGCAGGCGAGGATGCCAGGGCTCGTTGAAGATCGGCAGGTTGAAGTCCGCCAGATCCACCAGGGCCGCCTCGAAGGCGTCGTGGCCCTCGGCGAGGCCCTGGAACCAGCGCGCGATATGGGGCCCCACCCGATTCGGCCGGGTGGAGCAGATAACGGTCTGAAGCTTCACGAAGGCACTCCTGAAAAGAATACGAGGGTCAGGCGACGGGCTCCGGTGCCTTCTCGATGACGAAATCCCCGGGATCGGGCGCAAGGGTGGCCCGCCAGTAGTCCACGAGGGCGAAGGGCCAGTTCTGGGTCACCCTGCCCTTCTCGTTCTTGTACCAGCTCGAGACCTGAGGCGCGCCCCAGGCCATCAATGCGTTGGCGGCGTCGACCCTGGCGTTGAAGGCGTCGTGGACCTCCGGCTTCGGCTCCATGGCCCGGGCACCGGTCTCGGCCAGGAGCTTCAGGCAACCGACGATGTAGCGGACGCTACACTCGGAGAAGAAGATGATGGAGCCGTTGACGACGATGTTGGTGTTCGGCCCGTAGATCATGAACAGGTTGGGAAAACCCGGATTGGTCATGCCCAGGTAGGCGCGGGGATCGCCATCCCAGGTCGCATGGAGGTCAGCGCCCCCGCGGCCGCGGATCTTCATGGGTTCGAGGAACTTCGAGGCGTAGAAGCCGGTACCGTAGATGATGACGTCGAAGTCCCGGGACGTGCCGTCCGCCGTGACGATCCCGGTCTCGGTGATCTCGGCGACGGCGTCGGTGACAAGCGAGACGTTGTCGCGCTGGAGGGCTGCCATCCAGACCCCATTGTCCAGGAGCGAGCGCTTGCCGCCCACGGGATAGGTGGGGACGACCTTCTCGACCAGATCGGGCCGGTTCGGGGCCTGGGCGGCGATCGCGCCGGCGATCATCTCCCGGAACCCGAGATTTACCGCGGACACCGCGGTTGAGGGGCCGTTCCAGCCGGGATCGGCCTCGACCATGGGCAGAAGCCCGTCGGTGACCATCCAGAACATCCAGAAGCGGTACCACTTGTCATAGTAGGGCACGTGCTCGAGCAGCCAGTTCATGCCGTCCGGCACGTCCTCGTGATAGTGCGGCACGGGCAGGCCCCAGGGCGGCGTGCGCTGGAAGACGGTCAGGCTGCCCACCTTGCCAGCGATCTCGGGCACGAACTGGTAGGCGCTCGCCCCAGTGCCGATCACCGCGACGCGCTTGCCAGTCAGGTCCACGTCATGGCGCCAGCGGGCGGAGTGGAAGGCCGGGCCCGCGAAGCGATCGCGACCCTTGATGTCGGGCATGCGCGGGCGGTTCAGCTGGCCCACGGCCGTGACCACGGCGTTGGCCTCAATAAGGCGCCGGACGCCGGCCTTGTCGCGCACCGTGACCTTCCAGAGGGCCCGGGCTTCGTCCCAGTCGAGGGTCTCGACCTCGGTCTCGAAGGCGATCTTGCTGCGCAGGTCATAGCGATCGGCCACGCCGCGGAAGTACTCCAGCAGGATCGGCTGGGTGGAGAAGTGCTGGGGCCAGTGGTGGTTGGGCTCGAAGCTGTAGGAGTAGATGTGGTTGGAGGAGTCCACCCGGCAACCCGGATAGGTATTCTCGAACCAGGTGCCGCCGACGTCGGCGTTCTTGTCGAG
>CAIWHQ010000296.1 GCA_903912465.1 uncultured Alphaproteobacteria bacterium
GGTCGGAGTCCGAAGTGATCCCGCAGCCAACCCGGAAGCCGACGGACCAGCCCTCCGGCGTCTCCCGGCAGGTGGCGGTCCGGATAAGGACGCTGGAGTCCAGCTCCCCGTCGGCCCCGGCCCAGAACAGGGATCCATAGTCGGCGCCCCGGGGCGCGCCCTCGATCTCGCGGATGGCCTCCATGGCCCGCCGCTTCGGGGCCCCGGTGATGGAGCCGGCCGGGAAGCAGGCCTCCAGCAGGGTAATGGCGGTCCTGTCGGGCTCCAGCATCCCCTCCACGTGCGAGACCAGGTGGTGCACGTTCGGAAGCGTCGTCAGCTCGAAAAGCCGGGGCGTGCGCACAGATCCTGGCCGGCAGGCCCGCGACAGGTCGTTGCGCATCAGGTCGACGATCATCAGGTTCTCCGCCCGGTCCTTTTCGCTGGCCAGCAGGTCCTGGGCGTTCAGGGCATCGGCTTCGGGAGAGGCTCCCCTCGGCGCCGTGCCCTTGATCGGACTGCTGAGGGCGATGCGCCCCTCCGGCGTGTTGCGCACCCGGACCAGCCGCTCGGGAGAGTTGGAGACAATCGCGCAGCCAGGCAGGCGCAAGTAAGCCGCGAAGGCCGCCGGGCTCGCCTTGGCCAGCCGCTGGAAGAGATCGAAGGGATGGTCCAGGGCCCCGAGCCGACCCTCGAACTGGCGGGAGATGTTGGCCTGATAGAACTCCCCCTCAGCGATCCGCCCCCGCACGGCCTCGACCTTGGCGCCGAAGCTCGCCCGGGGCTCCACGTCCGCCATCTGGCCGGTCGCGCCCACTGGCGGTGGCGAGGGCGCTGCAAGCCCGGACAGGAGGGCTGCGCGGCGGTTCGGGCAGGCGCCAGGGGCTTCCTGCAGGCAAACGGTCCGGGTCTGGTGATCGAAGGCGAGGACCAGATCGTAGAGCGCTACCGCCGATGGCGGCCCGCTCTCTGGGCACCCTGGATCGTAGCCCAGGAGGCCAGCCACCCCCGTCCGCAGCGGCGGCGCTCCCGGGGGCGATGGCACCGCTCCGAAGGCGTCCAACTGCCCTTGCGCCCAGCCGAGGGCTGTCTCGGCCCTGACGTGTAAGGACGCGGTGCGCGGATGGGCCAGGATGTAGCTCCAGCGGCCTTCGTCGCCATCCCCCAGCAGGAGCAGGGAATAGGGCGTGTCCCGAAGGCTGAAGAAGGCCTCCAGCGGATGTCGCCAGGGCAGGGAAGGGGCGGGAGAGTCCATCAGCGCCCTACGTCGGTCGGACACGCAGGCAAGGCAAGGCCCCGGCGACGAATTCCTATTTCTGAGAATTATTCGCATTTACGCAGGCGGTGATGATTGTTAGGAACGATTATCATTTTCATTCGCGTCTGAGTCTTACCCGTTATGCGTTCCCGGGGCTTCGCCTTCGTCCTTGCATCCCTCGCCCTCGGCGTGGGTTCGGCGCGGGCCGAGGATGAGGCTGCGCAGGTCTCGACCCTGGTCGTCACCGCCCCTGCCGAGGAGGACTATCTGCCCGGCCGGCTCGATACTGCCCTGCGCATCGCCGCGGACCTCCGGGACGTCCCGCAGTCCGTCGGGGTGGTCTCGTCCCAGCTGATCCGGGACCAGGCCATGCAGTCCATGGCGGACGTCCTGCGCTACATTCCGGGTGCCACCATCGGCCAGGGCGAGGGGCACCGCGACGCCCCAAGCCTGCGGGGCAACGCCTCCACGGCGGACTTCTTCGTCGATGGCGTCCGCGATGACGTCCAGTACTACCGCGACCTCTACAATACCGAGCGCGTCGAGGTGCTGCTGGGCCCCAACGCCATGATCTTTGGCCGGGGCGGCGGGGGTGGCGTGATCAATCGTGTCACCCGGGTGGCCGATGGCCGCCGCCATGTCGGCCTCAGCCTGGAGGGCGGGGACTTCGAGCACCGGCGCGTGGTGGGGGACCTCGGCGCGGCCCTGACCCATGAGCTTTCCGGTCGGGTCAACCTGCTGCACGAGCGCTCCGGCAGCTATCGCGACTTCGTTAATGTCGAACGCTGGGGAGTGAACCCCTCGGCGACCTATCAGGGAGAGGGGGGGGGCACAGCAACCCTGTCCTTCGAGCGCTTCGTCGATGACCGCACTATCGACCGCGGGGCACCCTCCTTCCAGGGCCGGCCCCTCGTCATTCCCGTCAACGCCTATTTCGGCGATCCCACCCAGAGCTGGTCCCGGGTGGAGGCGGACTCCGCCCGGCTGGCCTTCGACCTGCCGCTCCGTGACGACCTGACCCTGCGCCACCGCACGGTCTGGGGCGGCTACGACAAGGGCTACGGTAATGTCTACGCTTCGGGCTCCGCGGTGGCCGATGCCCAGGGCCAGGCGTCGACCTACCCCCTGCAGGCCTATCGGAGCTTCACCGAGCGGACCAACCTGTTCAGCCAGACCGACATGGTCTGGGCCCTGGGCGGAGAGGGCGCGCGGCGGACGATCGTAGCGGGCTTGGAGCTGGGGCGGCAGGAGACCCGTAACCTTCGCGAGACCGGCCGCTTCGGCGGTCCGGCGGGGCCGACGACCCTGGCGGGGGTCTCCGTGCAGGACCCGACCCGCCGCAACCTGGTCATCGCCTACGCCAATGCCGGCTCTGACGGGCACAACTCCGGCGTTGCGGACGTGGCGGCGGTCTTCGGCCAGGTTCAGGCGGACCTCGGCCCCCGGGTCCAGCTCATCGCCGGACTGCGCTACGACGTCTTCAGCCTGGACCAGCGCGATGAGCGGGCTTCGGTGTCGGGCCGGCGGGACTTCTCGCGGACTGACCGAATCTGGTCTCCGCGGCTGGGCGTCGTGGTCCGGCCGGTCGAGCCCCTGTCCATCTATGCCAGCTATTCGGTGTCCAGCCTTCCGGCTTCGGGCGACCAGTTTGCGGGCCTTTCCCTGTCTACCGAAACCCTCAAGCCCGAGTCCTTCGAGAACCTTGAGGCCGGGTTCAAGATCGACCTCGGTCCGCGCCTGATGGCCACCGGCGCAGTCTACCAGCTGGACCGCGAGAACACCCAGGCACCGGATCCGCTCAACCCTGGCCGGGTTGTTCAGACTGGCGCCCAGAGGAGCACCGGCCTGGAGCTCGGGCTCAGCGGCAAGGTCACCGACCGGTGGGAGACCGTGGCCACGCTGGCGGTCCAGTCCGCCCGGATCACCCGCCAGACCGCAGCCGCGCCTGCGGGCCGCCGCGCAGCCCTGACCCCGGACTTCACCGCGTCGCTCTGGAACAAGTTCGAGGTCACGCCGAGGCTCGCCCTCGGCCTGGGCGTCGTGCACCAGGGCGACATGTTCGCCTCGATCTCCAACACCGTGACCCTGCCGGGCTTCACGCGGGTCGACGGCGCGGTCTTCCTGAGGGTGGGCGAGGACTACCGCCTGCAGCTCAATGTCGAGAACCTGGGCGACATTGCCTGGAGCCCCACAAGCCATGGCGACAACAACATCCAGCCTGGCGCCCCGCGCACAGTTCGGGTCTCGGTCTCCCGGGGGTTCTGAGCCTCAGTAGCCGGGGGGCGGGCGGAAACCGCCGTTCAGGGTTTCGATGAGGCCGGCGACGGCGAGGGTCGTCTGGTCGGCCCAGAGGGGTCCGATCACCTGGAGTCCCATGGGCAGGCCCTCGTCCGACAGGGCGACGGGGACGGCGGTGGCGGGCAGTCCGGGCAGGGTCGGCAGTCCCGCCCAGACCAGATGCTTCAGATAGGAGACTTCGACGCCATCCACGGTCAGCTTCCGGGACCCCATCGACCCCTCGGTCACGTGCGGGAAGGCGGCGGTTGGGGCGATGGGTGCCAGCAGGACGTCATGGTCCTGGAAGAACCGCGCATAGTCCGCCCTCAGCCTGTGCCGCCGCTCGTCCGCTGCCTTCCATTCCTGGTGGCTGGCGGCGTAGCCGGGTGACATGGCGGCGTTCAGGAGGTCCCGGTAGAGGACGTTCTGCTCGGCCAGGTCCGGACCTGGCAGGCCCGGCTCTGTGACCTGCGCCCCGGCTGCGGCCAGCCGGGCGCCGACCTCCCGGACCGCCGCCTTGCATGCCGCCGACGTCGGGGCCGCCGGGTCCTCGACATGGATGGCGACCCTCAGTCCCCGGGCCGACTGCGAGCGGGGGGAGGCGGGCGGCAGGCGGGCACCGGGGATTCCGCCGGTTGTGATCGCGGTCAGGACGTCCAGGCCCAGGCGCACATCCGCGACGGAGCGTCCCATAGGACCGGCCACCACCAGGTCCATCAGGGCGTGCGCCCAGACCGGTGGACGGGGGCTCTCACCGAAGCGGTCGACAGCGTTCCAGGTCGGCTTGTGGCCGAAAACCCCGTTGTAGTGGCAGGGCACGCGTATGGACCCGCCGATGTCGCTGCCCAGTTCCAGAAGCGTCATGCCAGACGCCAGGGCAGCGCCCGATCCCCCGGAGGATCCGCCGGCGGTCCGCTCAGGGTTCCAGGGGTTCCGGCAGAGGCCGAAAATGTCGTTGTAGCTCTGGATGTCTCCGCCGAACTCCGGAAGGTTGGTCTTTCCAAAGACCACCGCGCCGGCCGCCCTCAGGGCGGCCACGGCGGGCGCATCAGCTTCCGGCCTGTAGGCGGACAAGGGGGCATGCCCCGAGGTGGTGACCAGGCCCCGGGTGGCGAAGATGTCCTTGATGGTCATGGGAAGTCCGTGCAGCGGGCCTGTCAGCCGTCCCTGACGGTGGGCCTCGTCGGCGGCGCGGGCATCTCTCATGGCACCGTCCAGGTCCATGGCCACGACAGCGTTCAGCACCGGATTGAACCTTTCAACGCGCTCCAGCTGGGCGGTGAGGAGGGCCTCGCTGGTAATCGCGCCCCGGGCGAGGGCGTCCAGGGCGTCCGTGGCTGTGGCCGTCGAAAGGTCAATCATGAGGTCATTCCATAAGGGACTGGAGTTCGGAGATGCGCGCGAGGGTCAGCCGGGTGTCGCACCGAAGGCGCGCCGCCTCCTTTGGGAGGGCCTCGGTCGAGATGCCTGCGGCCTCAATATTACAGTCGGCCGTCTTCTTGCGGACCCAGGCGCGCTGCATCTCGAGGAGCTGGCTGCGGGCGTCCTCGGGGAGCGCCTTCCAGACCGCGTTGATCTGCTGGTTAGCCAACTTGTTCTCGGCTGCGGCCATGTCGAGGTCGGCCTTCTGGGCTGCCTCGGTCTGCTTGGCCGTCTCGGCCTCGGCGGCGGCCACTTGTGCGGCCTGGGCCTTGCTTGCGCCCTCAATCTCGTTTCGGGCGAGGTGGGCGCCGACCACCTGGCCCAGGGCGGTGAACATGGGCGAGGCGCCTTCAACCTCGCCGTAGATCTTGTCTCGCTTGTCGGTTGGCTGGACGCTGAATTCGAGATCGAAGGTCAAGGAGTCCGCCGAGCGCTTCAGGCCCGCCTGCTCGAGTAGGCTGTCGACATTGGACAGATCCAGCAGCTTGCGGGTCTGGTCGGCGTCCTGGATCATCGCCAGGGGAATGACGACCTTGGCGGTCCCGGCGCAGAACCGCCTGGTGCTGTCGGGGTCCTTCTTGGTCGTCCGGATGTCCTCGATCAGGACCTTCAGTTCGGCGACGGTTGCGCGGACCTTCGAGGCTGCGGACATGCGGGAGCCGTCCTCCAAGGCCAGCTCGGCCTCTGCAGCCTTTTCCACCTGTTCCCGGACGATGGAGGTAATCACCTCGCGGGAGGAGTCACTCGCGCAGTCCGTGGCGGTGACCCCGCAGCTGGAAAGAAGGGCGCCCAGGGCCAGAACGGGAAGGATCGTGATGGTCTTCATGTCTTTGCTCTCCCAGCCATTTCCCGAGGAAAATCTAGGGTCCACTCCTTAACCGGAGGCAAAAAACCCGCCTCAGGTCTCTGCGGAGTGCAGGAGGGCCACCGCGGCGGCAAGGATCACTGCCAGGGCCTCGTCTCGGGGAAGGCCTTGCTCGCGCCGAAGCCGGGACCAGGCCTCGAAGCTCAGCACGAGGTCGAGGGCCTCCATCCGACCGGGATCTGCGCATGCTGCTGGCAGGTCACTGGCGAGGGCCTGTCTGAGGTTGGCCACCATCCGGGCGTGGCCGCGGGCCAGGAAATCGGAGCGGTGGCGATGCGCCGTCGAGGCATGCTTGAACGGGAAGATGCGCTCGTAGGCCTCAGCGCGCCTGGACGCCAGCTCGACCAGCCGGCCAGCTTCATCGCCCGACGCCAGGGGACTGTCGACCAGGTCCGCGAGTTCGCCCTCGATGGTCCTGCTGATCTCGGCGTAGAGGCTGTCCATGTCCCGGAAGTGGCGGAAGACTGTCCTCAGACCGACATCGGCCCTTGAGGCCACGCGTTCCGCCCCAGGGGCGACCTCTCCCTCCCGCATGAGTTCGAGCATGGCCTCGACGATGCGGTCGCGGCTGTCGAGGCCGCGCCGGCGCCGGCCATCCGTCTCCTCGGGCTCTGAGGTCATCCCGCCAGAAGAGCGTCGCAGCCGGTTCCGTCAAGGGCGGCATCCACGACCGCCCGGGCATCCGGGGCGAGTGCGGCGTAGGCGTCCTTCAGGGCCTTCAGGCATTTGGCCTGGTAGGGGAAGGGCTGCTGCGACCAGGGTTGGCCATCGACCTCGGCCAGGACTTCCGCAGCGCCCGACATCACGGCCCGGGCGTTGGCCAGCATGACGGGGGTGTAGACGCGTCCAATCTCGGCAAGCAGGACCTTGAGGGTTGGAGGGAGGTTCGCGGCGTCGATCCAGTCCCCGTCGCGGGGTTCCACGCCGGACTGGTCCTCCATCATCCCCACCCAGGCGGTGACCCGGGGGGCGACCGAGAGGGTCAGGGCTGCGGGGGTGGGATCAAACTCCGCCAACTGCGTCAGCTGGCCATAGGTGGCGAAGTCGCTCGTGCCGGGGCGCTTGCCCATCAGGTAGGGCAGGACCCGAAGGTGGTCCTCGAAGGCTTCCAGGAACCGCCGGTAGCTCGCCTCGATGATCGCCCCGGTGACCGCGTTGGACCCGACATAGCGAAGCCGGCCAATCTGCCGGTCTGCGACGGCCTTCCCACGCTCGGCCAGATCCGCATCCGGGACCGATAGCCCTCTCCAGCAGGGCAGGATGGCCGAGGCCTTCGCAATGTCAGCCGCATAGGCCCAGCGATAGTGGAACATGGCCTTGGTCAGCCACTCGTCCGCATAGTCCTCGATCAGGGCGTCCAGGAAGGCCAGGGCTGCATCGCCGGGGATGAGGCTGCGATCTGTGTGTTCCCGCTCAAAACGCTGGATCAGGGGCGTGGAGTCCGTCACGGCCTCCAGTGCGCCGTCTGCGCCCGGCAGGTAGAAGGTTGGCAGCAGAGGCACCTTGGCCCTCGGAAGGTCCGTCAGGGCCGAGTTTGAGACGATCAGGAACCGGTAGGGGATCCTGCGGTAGCGCAGGACCGCCAGCATCTTGCGGGTGTAGGGCGATCCGGGGGCACCGGACAGGGCGACGGGTTCGGTCATTGGCGGAGGTCCTGGTCAGAAGAAGCGCTTGAGCCGGTTGGTGCGTTTGATGTCCTCGGAACCCGCCGGAAGGGTGAACATGTCACCGTCCTGGCCGACCCGGATCTCGCCCTTGAACACCTTGCGACTGTTACCGAGGAACGGGCCTTCGAGGGCTCGCAGAGGCAGGGGTGGGACAATGTGGGTGAAGACCAGGGTCTTCACACCGGCCTTCGCAGCGAGGGCAGCCACGGCCTCCGGATCGGTATGGTATGTGGTGATGTCGCCGAGGATCTTCGCCAGGTTGGCCTTCCCAGCCTTGCTGGCGGCGGCCTGCTGGATCCCCACCAGGCGGAGGGATAGGCCCTCATGTATGAGGAGGTCCGCCCCGCGCGCGGCGCGCTCGACATTGGGCGAGATGTCGGTGTCGCCGCTGATCACGGCCTTGCGACCCTTGTACTCGATGATGTAGCCGACCGCCGGTGAGACCGGGGCATGATCGACCGGGAAGGCGCGGATCCTCAGGTCCGGCTCGTCGATCAGGATAACGTCATCCGCGCCGGAAAGCGCGTCGAAGGGAACCGCCTGGCCGCCGAACCCAGCAGGTGGGGTTACCGCCTCGCCGTGGTGCGCAATGCGATAGTTCCGGTCTGGCCCATAGGCGGTCATCAGGCCGCTGACGACAGTCTCCACGCCTTTGGGTCCGTGGACGAGCAGGGGGGCCGTAGCGCCAGAGCCGGCCCAGCGCTGGAGCATGAGCTCGCCCAGGCCGTCGATATGGTCGGAATGGAAGTGGGTCAGGAAGACGCGCTCGACCCGGAAGGGTGAGAGCCCCGTCAGGGACAGGTTCCGGACCGATCCGGCACCGGCATCGAAGACGAAGAGCCTCTGGCCCGCCAGGACCGCCGTGCAGGGCCCTGCCCGGGAGGGATCAGGCATGGGCGATCCCGAGCCGCAAAGGGCCACATGGAGCCCATCGGGCAGTCCGTCTGAAGGGGAGGCGGTCATGGCGCGATCGTAGATCCGCCCCATCAGGCGGACGGCGATCTCGCCTCTCATCAGCCAGGCACCGGCAACGAGAAGGATGAGAGCGGCCCCAAGTCCCAGCAGGAAGCGTTTCATAACGGATGGTCTCCTTTGGCGTCGCCACCGGTGCTTGACCGGTGGGATTGATAATGGCACGCCTATTGCCATTAGTTTCCCGCCTCGGCGGGACTGTCAACCGGAACCGGGGCGCTATGCCCAGTGGAGGCATGTAATGCAGGTCCTGCGAACCCCCGACGAATGTTTCTCAGACCTTCTGGACTGGCCGTTTGCTCCGCACTACGCCGAGATCCAGGACCCAGATGGGACGCCCCTGCGGCTCGCCTACGTCGATGAAGGTCCCCGCGACGGCGCGCCGGTCCTGCTGATGCATGGCGAGCCCTCCTGGTCTTACCTCTACCGCAAGATCATTCCCCTGCTGGTCGCCCGGGGTCACCGGGTCCTGGCCCCGGACCTCATCGGCTTCGGCCGCTCCGACAAGCCCGCCTCGCGCACCGACTACACCTACGAACGCCACGTGAACTGGATGAGCCAGTGGCTCCTGGGCGTCGACCTGAAGGGCGCGGTGCTCTTCTGCCAGGACTGGGGCGGACTGATCGGCCTGCGCCTCGTTGCCGCCTTCCCGGAACGCTTCGCCGGCGTGATCATCGGGAACACCGGCCTTCCGGTGGGTAACGGCCTGACCCCCGCCTTCGAAGCCTGGCTGAACATGTCCCAGAACATCCCTGTCCTGCCCATCGGCGGCATCGTGAACATGGGGACGACCCGGGAGCTCAAGCCTGAAGAGGTCGCGGCCTACGACGCCCCCTTCCCGGATGAAGCCTTCAAGGAAGGCGCCCGACAGTTCCCCACCCTGGTGCCCATTACGGCGGAGCACGGCTCGGTGGCGGAGAACCTGGCGGCGTGGAAGGTGCTGGAAGCCTTCGACAAGCCCTTCCTCACCGCCTTCAGCGACAATGACCCCGTCACAAAGGGCGGCGAGGCGGACTTCAAGGCCCGCGTCCCCGGCGCCCAAGGCGAGGCGCACGTGATCCTTTCTGGCGGTCACTTCCTCCAGGAAGACTGCCCCGCCGCCATCGCCGACCTGCTGGACGACATGGTCCGGCGCACCCGCTGATCAAAACCGGAGAACTCCCCATGAAGGTCGTCAACGCCGTCTATCCCCCCCCCGAACAGGCCATGGCCTTCTTCTCCGCCGAGGAGGACGGGCCCTTCGTCATGGTCAACCTGCTGAAGTTCAAGCCGAAGGCCGAGTACGAGGACGGCTCCAACAGCCACCTCACCGGCGCCGAAGCCTATGCCCTCTACGGAGAAGGCGTGAGCAAGCTGGTCCAGGCCCTGGGCGGGCGCATCCGCTATTCGGGCCAGGTCACCAGCCTGATGATCGGCGAGGTCGAGGACCTCTGGGACGCCGTCGCCCTGGCGGAATACCCCTCCCTGGCCGCCTTCCGCGCGATGGCCATGTCCGAGGACATGGGCAAGATCGACCGCCACCGTAAGGCCGGCCTGGCGGGCCAGCTGAACATCCGCACCAAGGCCGGCGCCGGCTTCGAGTGATCAGAACTTCGGGTCGACCCAGTCGGGGAAGACGTCGGGAAGGCTCGAGACCGGGTCGGTGAAGTTGGCGGGGCGCTTCTCGAAGAAGCTCTTCACGCCTTCCACCGCATCGTCGGAGCCGCCCCGGGCCATCAGGGCGCGGCTCTCCGCCCGGTGGGCCTCCATGGGATGGCTGGCACCGAGCATGCGCCAGCAGAGCTGACGGGTCAGGGCGCTTGAGACCGGCGCCGTGTTGTCCGCGTATTCGTGGGCCAGGGCGCGGGCGGCGTCCATCAACGACTCCGGCGGATGCAAGGCGCTCACCAGCCCCTTCTCCAGGGCTTCGGAGGCCGGGAAGACCCGGCCGGAATAGATCCAGTCCAGGGTGGCCGGCATGCCGACCAGGCGGGGCAGGAAGAAGGACGAGGCGCCTTCCATGATGATCCCGCGCCGGTTGAACACCAGGCCGAACCGGGCGTCTGTCGAGGCGATCCGAACGTCCATGGGCAGGATCATGGTGACGCCCACGCCGACCGCCGCGCCATTGATGGCGCCGATCACCGGCTTGAGGCTGTCAAAGATGCGCAGGGTAACGAGGCCCGCAGTGTCGCGGCGGATCGGCGTATCCTTGTCCGGCTTGGCGGCGCCGAAGGTCTGGCTGCCGCCGGAAAGGTCGGCTCCGGCGCAGAAGGCCCGGCCAGCGCCGGTCACGATGACCGCCCGGACGTCGTCATCCCGGTCTGTCAGGTCGAAGGCGGCCTGGAGGTCGTTGCACATCTGCAGGGTCCAGGCGTTCATGCGCTCTGGCCGGTGCAGGGTGATGGTCGCGATGTGGTCCTCCACCGCGTAGAGGATTGTCTCGAAGGTGGGCGTGGAGCTGGACATGGGGGTCTGGCCTTTCGGGATCAGGGGCGGAGGCGGGCGCGGACAGGGCCGCCGTCGATGCGGATGAGGGCGCCATTGGTGAAGCTGGACGTATCGCTGGCGAGCCAGAGGGCGGCGGGGACCATTTCCATGGGCAGACCGACCCGCATGCCACCCTTGGTCCAGCCGGGAGTCTCGGGGTCCGGCGGATCGGCCCAGTGCTCGGCCACATCGGTGGCGAAGGGCCCAACGCAGATGGTGTTGACCCGCACATTCGGGCTGTAGGCGGCTGCGAAGCCGGTGGTCAGGACGTTCAGCGCCGCCTTGGCTCCGGCGTAGGGCAGGGCGTAGGGCGAGGCCTCCAGGGAGGCGATGCTCGAGATGTTGATGATCGAGCCCCCCTCTCCCCGGTGCATCCGAGCGCCCACCAGGGCGGAGAGCCGGAACGGCCCCTTGAAGTTGACGCCGATGACCTTGTCGAAGTTGTCCTCCGTCACCTCCTCCAGCGAGGGATAGAGGGGCGACATGCCGGCATTGTTGATCAGGACGTCAATGCGGCCGAAACGCCGGTAGACGGCGTCGACCATGGGCTCGATCTCGTCCCAGTTGGCCACGTGGCAGCGGTGGGCGAAGGTCTCGACGCCCAGCTTCGCCAGTTCGGCGGCGGCCTCCTCGCAGGCTGGCAGCTTGCGCGAGACGATGGCGAGGTTGGCGCCCGCTTCGGCGAAGGCCTGGGCCATGGCGCGTCCCAGGCCCCGGGAACCGCCCGTGATCAGCACGACCTTGCCCTGCAGGTTGAAGTCCATGGGTCCGCCCTCCCTGATCTGGCCTGACCCCAGCAAGGCGGGGCCGGCCCCGGCTGTCAATGCTGACCGGGCGTAACCCCGACGGCGGCGGGCTTGAGGCAGACCCAACGGGCGCGGTGGAAGTTCTCGACATTGTCGGTCCAGCCCGTGATCCGGGGCGAGACCAGGGCCCGGCTGACCACCTGGAAGACCGGCAGGATGCCCTCCTCGTCCAGCAGCAGCTGCTCGGCTTCGGCCAGGATCCGCCCCCGCTTCTGTGCGTCCGACTCCAGGTCCGCCTTGTCCAGCAGCGCGTCATAGCGAGGATTGGCGTAGGCGGAATAGTTCTGCTGGCCGGTGTCCGAGCGGAACAGGCCAAGGAAGGTCAGGGGGTCGTTGAAGTCGGCGTACCAACTCATCATGCCGACCTGGAAATCCTTCTGGCGGTAGGCGGCGAAGGCGATCTGACCCTCGTTCTGTACCGTCGAGACCTTGAGGCCCAGGGCCGTCCAGTCGGCCGCCACGGCCTGCGACAGGAGCAGGTTATCCGGAGAGTTGCCGACCTTGATCTCGATGGACAGGGGATTGCCCGGGCCGTAGCCCGCCTCCGCAAGCAGGCGGCGGGCCTCGGCCTGGCGCTTTTCCAGGGGCATGTCCGCCCACCGGAGCCTCACGCCCTGGCCATGTCCCGCCGTTGCGGGCGGTACAAAGCTGTAGGCTGGCTTTTGCCCGGCGCGCATCAGCTTGCCGGTTATGAAGTCCCGGTCCACCGCCATGGACAGGGCGCGGCGCACCCGGATGTCCCGGAAGGCCGGCACGCCCTCGGTGTTCAGCGCGATGTAGGATGTGGCGAGGGCCGGATAGGTGCGGACATAGCCGGGCAGGGTGTCCCTCAGACGCTGGACTCGGCTGGACTGGAAATTGGTGTTCAGGTCGAGCTCGCCCCGGGCGACGCGACGCTCGGCCATCACCGAATCCGGGGTGGGGAAATAGTCGATCTGGTCCACGCAGACGGAGGCCGGGTCGTAGAAGGCGGGGTTCTTCACCACCCGGATGTGATCTCCCAGCTTCCAGTCCACCAGCCGGAAGGCCCCGTTCCCCACGAAGTTCTCCGGGCGGGTCCAGGCGTCGCCATGGGCCTTCACCGTGTGGGCGGGAACCGGAAAAAAGCTCTGATGCTTCAGCAGGGCGGGCAGGTAGGGCGCGGGATGCTCGAGGCGCAGTTCCAGGGTCAGGTCGTCGAGGGCGCGGACGCCCAGGGTCTCCGGGGCGGCCTTGGCCTCGTTCACCGCCTGGCCGTTGCGGATCAGGTAGAGGAGGTAGGCATATCCAGAGGCCGTCGCAGGCTCGAGGATGCGCCGGTAGGCGAATACGAAGTCGTTCGCGGTGACGGGCCGACCATCGCTCCAGGTCGAGGGCTTGAGGCGGAAGGTCCAGGTCAGGCCGTCGGGCGAGACCGAGTAGCTCTGCGCCAGGGCCGGGATCGGCGTCGCTTCCGGACTGTCGGTGAAGAGGCCGGTGAAGAGGTCGGCGATGATGGCGAACTCATCGACCAGGCTCGCCTTCTGGGGATCCAGGGACCCGGCCTCGGTATTGTTTCCCCAGGCGAGACAGGTCTTGCCCTCAGGGCAGGGCGGGCGGCTGACCTGCGGCTGGCAGCCGGTGACAGCGAGGGTGCAGGCCAGGGCGAGGAGGAGGGGAAGCTTCACGTTGGGATCCGGGGCTACTCGCGCCTGAGGGCCTCGATGGGGTCGAGGCGCGCGGCGCGCCAGGCAGGATAGGCACCGAAGACCAGCCCTACCAGACTTGAGAAGCCCAGGGCGACGGGTATCGCCCAGGTGGGCAGGGCGAAGGGCCAGTCGCCGATCGCCGCGATGCCGGCTGCGCCGAGCAGGCCGATCGCAAGCCCGATGAGCCCGCCGAAGAGAGACAGGACCACAGCCTCCAGGGCGAACTGCGCCAGGACGTCCTTGCGCCGGGCGCCGAGGGCCATCCTCAGGCCAATCTCCCGGGTCCGCTCGGTCACTGCCACCAGCATGATATTCATGATCCCCACGCCGCCTACCACGAGTGAAACGCCGGCAATGGCGGCCAGCAGGACGGTGAAGGCCCCGATGGCCGCCTTGGACGCTTCCAGGATGGAGGCCAGGTTCTGGGTCTGGAAGTCGTCGTCCTCGCCCGGCTGAATCTTGTGTTCGGCTCGCAGGACGCTGTCGATGTCCTCCTGGACGGAGGCCAACTCCTCCTCGGAAACCGCCTTGACGTAGATGGTCTGGACGCTGTCGGCCTTGATCCGCCGCCCAATGATCCGCGAGCGCACGGTCTCGAGAGGGCTCAGGATCAGGTCGTCCTGGTCGCGGCCGAAACTGGACTGGCCCTTTGATCCCAGGACGCCGATCACCTCGAAGGGGGCGCCGCGGATTCGGATCCGCTTGCCGATCGGGTCTGCGTCACCCCAGAGCTGAGTGACAACTGTGGGGCCGAGGACGGCGACCTTGCGCCCCTGCCGGACATCTCTTTCCTCGAACATGCGGCCCGAGGCGACGGTCAGGTCCCGCGCCTCGAGGTATTCGGGGGTTACGCCCACGATCGAGGTGTTCCAGTTGGCACCGTCGGCTGTGACCTGGGCCATTCCGGTGACGGACGGGGCAACCGCGGCGGCACCCTCGACCTGGCGTTGGATCACTTCGGTGTCGGCGTCGGTGAGGCTCTGGCCCGAGCCGGCCCCGCCCATGACCCCTCCGGCCGTCCGGGGCTGGAGGGGCGTAACGATGATCAGGTTCGAGCCAAGGCCGGAAATCGTGTCGGTCACCCGCTTCTGTGCGCCCAGGCCGATGGAGGTCATCATGACCACGGCGGCGACCCCGATGACCACGCCCAGGGAGGTCAGGCCGGAGCGCAGGGGGTGGGCGATGATGGCACCGGCAGCGAACCGGACGATCTCTGTGGGGGAGGCGCCGCTCACGACTGCACGTCCTCTATCACCCGCCCGTCCCGGAAGGCGATGCGCCTGCGGGCGGCGTCGGCGACGCCCCGGTCATGAGTGACGAGGACGACCGTCAGGCCCTCGGTGTTCAGCTTCTGGAAGAGTGCCAGCACCTCGATCCCGGTCGCGCTGTCCAGGGCACCCGTGGGCTCGTCCGCAAGCAGGAGGTCCGGCTGGTTCGCCAGGGACCGGGCGATGGCGACGCGCTGCTGCTGGCCGCCTGAAAGCTGGTTGGGCCTGTGCCCCATGCGCGAGCCCAGGCCGACCCGCTCCAGGAGTTCTGCGGCCCTTTCCCTGCGGGCCCGGGGTGCCGCGCCGGAATAGACCATGGGCAGTTCGACGTTCTGCAGGGCCGAGAGGCGGGGAAGCAGCTGGAAGGACTGGAAGACAAAGCCGATCCTGCGGTTCCGGAAATCCGCCAGCTGGTCGTCCGAGAAGTGCGCAACTTCGTCGCCCTCGAACCGGTAGCGGCCCCGGCTGGGCCGGTCGAGCCCGCCCAGGATATTCATCAGGGTCGATTTTCCCGATCCGGAAGGCCCGATGATCGCGATGCTTTCGCCGCGAGCGATCGCCAGGCTGACCCCGTCAAGAGCCGTGACGGTCTCCTCGCCCATGACGTAGGTCTTGGTCAGATCCTCGATCTGGATCATCGCGGGCTCGGCCATGTCCGGTCAGCCGACGCCGACGCGCATCTTGGGCTTGGGGCCGCCGCCCAGGATCACCGACTCGCCCGGCTTGAGCGGACCCTTCACCTCGGTCATCGACCCGTCGCTGGTCCCGACGCGCAGGACCACCGGTTGCGGACCCTCGGGCGTCTCCCGGTACACCACGCCAGCGACAAAGCCGCTTGCGTCCGGGCCGACATCGAAGGCCAGGGGCCTGAGGATCTTCAGTCGCGCCTTCTGTGCAGGCGTGAGAGCCGCGTCAAGCCGGGCCAGGCTCCGTTCCACGGCACCGGCGACGGCCTTGCGGCTCGCTTCCCGGTCGCTACCCGTTCCGGCAGCGGCGGTCGCCTGGACGCGGAGATCCGCCTGGATGTCCGCCCAGGCCTTTCTCTGTTTGGGGTCGAGCCCGAGCTGGCCGACCACCTTCTGCAC
>CAIWHQ010000297.1 GCA_903912465.1 uncultured Alphaproteobacteria bacterium
CCTGAGGGGCCCGCGCCCCATTGAAGCCCCGCGCTGCGCAGAGTATGGGGGCGCCGCTGCGGCAGGCTCTGCAGCCGCGCCCGGGCGCCCGTCGGCGGCCCGATCTGAAAGGTCGGAATGTCATGAAGGTCAGCACATCCCTCGCTGTTGCGGATCTCCTGCACGCCTTCGTCGAACAGGAACTCCTGCCTGGAACCACCGTCTCCCCGGCCGCCTTCTGGACGGCGCTGGAACGCCTCCTGAAGGACTTCCAGCCCCGCAACCGCGCCCTGCTGGAGCGCCGCGACGCCCTGCAGGCGCAGATCGACGCCTGGTGGAAGGATCGCCAGGGCCAGCCCTTCGATCTCGCCGGGCAGACCGAGTTCCTGACCCGGATCGGCTATCTCCTGCCGGAGCCCAGCCCTTTCACCATCAGCACCGGGAACGTCGACCCCGAGATCGCCAGCACCGCCGGACCCCAGCTGGTGGTCCCGGTTTCGAACGGCCGGTACGCTCTGAACGCCGCAAACGCCCGCTGGGGCAGCCTGTACGACGCCCTCTATGGCACCGACGCCCTGGAACCGCCGACGGGGGGCAAGGGCTATGACCCGGTCCGCGGGGGCAAGGTGATCGCCTACGCCCGGGGCGTACTGGACCGCGCTGCGCCCCTGGCCGGGGCCTCCCACACGGACGCCACAGGCTATGCCATCGTGGGCGACGCCCTCTCCGTGACCCTGGCTTCCGGGGCGAAGGCGGCACTCGCCGATCCGTCGCAGCTGGCGGGCTGGCGCGGCGCGCCCGAGGCACCCTCTGCCGTGCTCCTGAAGCACAACGGCCTGCACCTGGAGATCCAGGTCGACCGGACCCACAACATCGGCAAGGACGATGCCGCCGGGGTGGCGGACGTCCTGATGGAATCGGCCCTGACCGCCATCCAGGACTGCGAGGACTCAGTGGCCGCCGTGGACGCCGAGGACAAGACGGGCGTCTACCGCAACTGGCTGGGCCTGATGCGCGGCGACCTGACCGCGGCCTTCGAGAAGGGTGGACGCACCGAGACCCGCCGGCTCGACGAGGACCGGCGCTATTCGGCTCCCGGCGGCGGCGAGACGGTGCTGCGCGGCCGTTCCCTGATGCTGGTGCGCAATGTCGGCCACCACATGCTGACGGACATGGTCACCCTGGACGGAGCCCCGGTCTACGAGTCCGCCGTCGACGCCCTGGTCACTGTGGCCGCCGCCCTCCACGACCTGAATGGTCCCCGCCTCAACAGCCCGGCCGGATCGGTCTATGTCGTGAAGCCCAAGATGCACGGGCCGGACGAGGTCGCCCTGGCGGTGAGCCTGTTCGACCAGGTGGAGGACGCCCTCGGCCTGGCCCGTAACACCGTGAAGATGGGCATCATGGACGAGGAGCGCAGGACCAGCGCCAACCTCGCCGCCTGCATCGCCGCGGCGAAGGACCGGATCGTCTTCATCAACACCGGCTTCCTCGACCGGACGGGGGACGAGATCCACACGGCCATGGAGGCCGGCCCCATGGTCCGTAAGGACGCCATGAAGGCCGAAGGCTGGCTGGCCGCCTATGAGAAGCGGAATGTCGAGATCGGCCTCGCCGCCGGCTTCCCCGGCCGGGCGCAGATCGGCAAGGGCATGTGGGCCGCCCCGGACATGATGAAGGACATGCTGGCCGCCAAGGTCGGACATCCGAAGGCTGGAGCCAACACCGCCTGGGTCCCCTCGCCCACCGCCGCCACCCTGCACGCCCTGCACTATCACGAGGTAGACGTCGCAGCCCTCCAGGCCAGCCTGGCCGGCGGCCCGCGCACGGGCCTCGACGCCCTCCTGACCCCGCCCCTGGCCCGCTCGAACTGGCGCCCGGAGGAGGTGCAGCAGGAACTGGACAACAACGCCCAGGGTATCCTCGGCTATGTGGTGCGCTGGATCGACCAGGGGGTCGGCTGCTCGAAGGTGCCGGATATCCACGACGTGGGCCTGATGGAGGACCGTGCGACCCTGCGGATCTCCAGCCAGCACATCGCCAACTGGCTACACCACGGGGTCTGCACCGAGGCCCAGGTCCGCGAGACCTTCGCCCGCATGGCGGCGGTGGTGGACGGCCAGAACGCCGGCGATGCGGCCTATTCGCCCATGGCCGGTCGTCCTGACAGCGTGGCCTTCCAGGCGGCGCTGGAGCTGGTCTTCGAGGGCCGGGCCCAGCCCAACGGCTATACCGAGCACGTCCTGACCCGCCGCCGCCGTGAGCGGAAGGCTCAGCTGGCGGGCGAGCTCACCTGACCTCCCGCCGGGCGGGGGTCAGGCGAACTCCAGACCCTCGAACGTCCCGGACTTCCGCCAGCCGTCGATGTAGCGGAAGTAGGCGCTGGCCCCGTACGGGTAGCCGACATTGTACTTCGCCCCCGGCCCCATCGCCTGGCCCTCGTTGTTGTAATAGCCGGGCGTGCATTCCGATGAGCCCATCATTATCCGCCCGGGGCCGGTGAGCAGAAGGGCGACCCAGTCGTCCTGGGCCTTCTGGCTCACCTCGACCCGGGTGGTGCCCCGACGCTTCGCCTCGGCCACCACCGTGGCGATGGTGCGACCGGAGTCGGTCAGGTTGTGGGGCACATTGGAGATCAGGTTGGCACCCTGCGTCGGCTGGACAAAGAAGGCGTTGGGAAAGCCCCGGACGTGCAGGCCATGCAGCGAGCGCATGCCATCGGCCCAGGCCTCAGAAAGCTTCAGCCCATCCACGCCGGTGAGGTCGAAGCCGGTGCGCCGGGTGTAGTCGGTGCCCACCTCGAACCCCGAGGCGTAGATGATGCAGTCGACGGGATACTCGACCCCCGCCACGACCACGCCGGTCTCGGTGATCCGCTCCACGCCCTTGCCGTCGGTGTCGATCAGGCGGGTGGAAGGTTCGTTGAAGGCCTGCAGGTAGGTGTCATGGAAGCACGGCCGCTTGCAGAGCTGGTTGTACCAGGCCTTGAGGTCCTGGGCGGCCTGGCTGTCGGAGACGATGGAGTCCACCCGGGCGCGGATCTCCTCCATCTTCTCGAAGTCGGAGTCCTCGAAGGCGGCGAGCATGGCCTGGGGGCTCATCTGCTCAGGCGGGATGGTCTTCATCTTCTCGCGGATGCGCCGGGACAGGTCTGTCCAGCCGTCCTTGACGAGGTCCTCCTCTGCGCCGCCGCCGGCCTGGTTGTCGGTGAAGTTCTCCAGCCAGCGCTGCTGCCAGCCGGGGGTGGCGATGGAGGCGAACCACGCCGGATCGATAGGGGCGTTGGCCCGGACGTCCACCGAGGAGGGGGTGCGCTGGAAAACCAGGAGCTCCTTGCAGGCGCGAGCCAGGTGCGGAACGCACTGCACCGCGGTGGCACCCGTGCCGATGATGGCCACCCGCTTGTCGCCCAGCTTCGAGAGTGGCGAGCCGAGGGGATCGCCGCCGGTGTAGTCATAGTCCCAGCGGCTGGTGTGGAAGGAATGGCCGCGGAAACCTTCGATGCCGGGGATGCCCGGCAGCTTGGGCACATGCAGGGGCCCGGTGCCCGAGCCCAGGAATCGGGCGGTGAAGCGGTCGTCGCGGTTGGTGGTGATGACCCAGACGTCGTTCTCCTCGTCCCAGGTGAGGTCCTTCACCTCGGTGTGGAAGAGGGCGTTGTCGTAGAGGTTGTACTTGCGGCCGATGCGCTGGCACTGCTCGAGGATCTCTGGGGCGTGGGCGTACTTTTCCCGCGGGATGTGGCCGGTCTCCTCCAGGAGCGGCATGTAGATCATGGAGGCGGTGTCACACTGGGCACCGGGATAGCGGTTCCAGTACCAGGTACCGCCGAAGTCGCCGCCCTTCTCGATGATGCGAACATCGGTGATGCCGGCTTCGACGAGGCGGGCGCCGGCGACGAGGCCCGCAAAGCCGCCGCCGATGAAGGCGAACTCCACGTGGTCGGTCTTGGGCTCCCGGGGCTGGAAGGGCGTGTAGGGATCGTCGAGATAACCGGCGAAGACCCCGGCGACCCGGACGTACTGGTCGTTGCCATCCGCGCGCAGGCGCTTGTCGCGCTCGGCCCGGTACTTCGCCTTCAGGGCATCCTTGTCGAGGGTGCGAACGGGGGCGGCGTCATCGGCGGGTGTCATCGGGGTCGTACTCCTGACCGGACCTGGGGTTTTCTCTTGGCGGGGGAGTTTGGCGCCGCCGCCGCAGGAGGCAACCGGAAACCGCACACTATCCCTTCACCGCGGCGCGCCAGGCGGCGTAGGGGCCCCGGGAGAGCACCCGGTCCTGGACATCCGAGAGGGCCTGGTTGACTGCGGTGGTGACGGTGGTGTCCGGATGGACCGGCCGGCGAAGGGGGCGGTCCCCCACCGGCAGGGCGATGAGGGCGGCGATGGCGTGGGCCACGTCCATCGGGTCCGACCGGCGCGGGGCGGTCATGGAGGCCCGGGTCATGGCGATGTGCTGGGCGTAGGCCTGGACCCGCTCGGGTTCATTCCGGGCGATCATGGCCTCGACGGCCTTGGCGCCGGTCTCCCAGATCCGGGTCGGATAGCCGCCGGGCTGGACGATGGTCACATCGACACCGAGGGGGGCGAGCTCGTAGGCCATGGCCTCGAAGGCGGCCTCCAGCCCCCACTTGCCCGAACAATAGCCGCCCATGTTGGGCATGACGATCCGGCCCAGCTGCGAGGACACCGGGATGATGAGGCCGGCGCGGCGCGCCCGCATGCCGGGCAGGACAGCCCGGGCCATGCGCAGGCCGCCCAGCAGGTTGGTCTGGAACTCTGCTTCCAGCGCCGCTTCGTCGTGCAGCTCGAGGGGGCCGGAGAGGCCGATTCCCGCGTTGGAGACCAGGACGTCGAGGCCGCCGCCGGCCAGGCGCTCGGCCGCGGCAACGCCTGAGGCGACCTGGTCGGGCCGGATGACGTCGATTTCGACCAGGTCCAACCGGCCCGGGAGGTTCGCAGCCTCGGCCTTCAGCAAGACGGCCTCAGGACGCCGGCCGCCCCGCAGATTGCGCATGGAGGCGATGACGTGGGCGCCGAGGCCAGCCAGGTGCAGGGCGGTGAGGCGCCCGAAGCCTGAGCTGGCGCCAGTGATCAGGACCGATCGGCCCTTCAGCGCCCCGGCGGGCAGGACCTCGGCCGCAAGGGCGGGCGTGGCGGCGGCGGCAAAAGGCGCTGCAGCGAGCAGGGCGCGGCGGCTGGGGCGGGCGGGTCGGGACATGGGGTTTCCTCCGGAGACTGGACCCGGGAGATAGGCGTCCGGGCCTGATACGCAAAATCCCATTGGGAAACCCGGGCGGATAGCTATTCTGGGACCGAAGGGTGCCCGCGTGGGCGGCTGCGCCCTACAGGGGAGAGCATCAATGTCCGACGCCGAATATGTCCCGCCGAAGATCTGGACCTGGAACCGTGAGAACGGCGGCAGATTCGCCAACATCAACCGGCCCATCGCCGGACCCACCCAGGAGAAGGACTTGCCGTTGGGCCGCCACCCGATGCAACTCTACTCCCTGGGCACGCCCAACGGGGTGAAGGTGACTGTGATGCTTGAGGAGCTTCTAGCCCTCGGCCACTCCGGAGCCGAGTACGACGCCTGGCTGATCCGCATCAACGAGGGCGACCAGTTCACCAGCGGCTTCGTCGACATCAACCCAAACTCGAAGATTCCCGCCCTCCTGGACCGTAGCGGACCCAAGCCGATCCGGGTCTTTGAGTCCGGTGCCATCCTGGTGCACCTGGCAGAGAAGTTCGGCGCCTTCCTGCCCACCGAGCCGGCCGCCCGGGCCGAGTGCATGTCCTGGCTGTTCTGGCAGATGGGCAGCGCGCCCTACCTGGGCGGTGGCTTTGGCCATTTCTACGCCTATGCGCCGATGAAGATCGAATACGCCATCGACCGCTTCGCCATGGAGGTGAAGCGCCAGATGGACGTGCTGGACCGCCGCCTGGCCGAAAGCGAGTTCATCGCCGGGCCGGACTTCACCATCGCCGACATGGCGATCTGGCCCTGGTATGGCGGCATGGCCAAGGGCGAGATGTATGGTGGCGGCGAGTTCCTGCAGGTGCACGAGTACGTCCACGTCAACCGCTGGGCCGACGCCATCGCCGCCCGGCCGGCGGCCAAGCGCGGACGGGCCGTGAACCGGCCCTTCGGCAAGCCCGAGAGCCAGCTTCTCGAGCGCCACGACGCCAGCGATTTCGACAAGCTGGTCCTCTAGACCCAGCCGGCGAGGCGGGCGGCCTGGTAGGCGGCGAGGCAGGCGACAAGGATCCCGACCGCGCCGGTGAGGATCCGCTGGGGTGCCAACTTGACCATCAGGCCCGCCAGGGGCGCAGAGACCATGCCCCCGGCGACCAGGCCCGCCACTGCCGTGGCGTGGCCGGTCAGGTCCCCTGCGTCGGCCCAGTGTCCGGTGAGGAGGGTCGCAAGGAAGGTCGCCGAGATGGTCGAGGTGACGAGGAACTCGGCGGTGTTCGTAGTGCCGATACTGGTGCGGGGATCGCCGCCGACGCCGACCATGGCCGTGGTGACCGTCGGGCCCCAGCCGCCACCGCCGATGGCATCGAACAGGCCGCCGAAGAAGCCGAGGGGGCCGCTGAACTTCACGGGGAAGTGCCGCAGCACCGGACTGCGGATGGCGCGCCAGAGGATCACGCAACCCATCAGGGCGAGGTAGCCGGTGATCCAGGGCTTAAGGATCGCCCCGTCAATCGAGGTCAGGACGAAGGCGCCGAGGGCACCGCCCACACAGCCGCCAATGGCGAGGGGCGTGAAGAGCTTCCAGTTCACATTGCGGTGCCAGACATGGGAGCCGGCCGAGGCGGCGGTGGTGAAGACCTCGGCCGCGTGGACGCTGGCGGAAGCCACGGCGGGCGGCACGCCAAAGCTCAGCAGGACCGTGGACGAAATGACTCCGTAGGCCATGCCGAGGGCGCCATCCACCGCCTGAGCCAGAAGACCGACGAGGGCGAACAGCAGAAAATCTTGCATGGGTCGGGCTCCTGGGCCTCGCCTCATGCCCGAAAAACGGGCCCTGAACGATGGACTAAAGTTCCTATACGGGTCAGGAAATCTGAAAGGCCCGCAGGGTGCGCCCCTGGCAGGCGATCGGGGGCCCGGCGGCGATTTGGCCAGGAGAGAATCGCCGCCCTATCCAGAAAGGCGTATTCGGACAGACTGTGGGGCGACCCTGTCCCGCAGGCTAACCCAACGGAGGACCGGTCGTGTCCAGCCCTGAGCAGACTTCCCCGGCGTCCAGCGTTGAGCCAGGCGCAAGGGACGGGATCGCCCTGGTCATCGGCGCAGGGGGCGGGATCGGCTCGGCCCTTGTCCGGGCCCTGGAGGCATCTGACCGCTTCGACCGGGTGATCGGCCTGGGGCGGAGCAGCGACCCGCCCCTGGACCTCAGGGACGAGGCCTCCGTGGCCTCGGCACTCGAATACGCCGCGTCGGCCGGCGACCTGAGGTTGGTGATCCACGCCGGCGGTGTCCTGCATGGCCCCGGAATGGCCCCGGAGAAGAGCCTGTCCCGGATCGACCCGGCAGCCATGGCCGAGGCCTTCGCCATCAATGCCACCGGACCGGCCCTGGTGATGAAGCACCTCCTGCCCCGTCTGCCCCGCAAGGGCCGGTGCGTCTTCGCCGCCCTCTCGGCCAGGGTCGGAAGCATCGGCGACAACCGGCTGGGGGGTTGGTACGCCTACCGGGCCTCCAAGGCGGCCCTGAACCAGTTGGTCCGCACCGCTTCGATCGAACTGGCCCGGCGCAATCCCGAGGCCCTTTGCGTGGCCCTTCACCCCGGCACGGTAGCCACCCCGCTTTCCGCGCCCTTCGTCGGCGACGATGAGAAGGCCCAGAGTCCGGCGACGGCGGCGGGCAGGCTCCTGGCCGTGCTGGACGCCCTGCCCGCTTCCGCCACTGGCGGCTTCTTCGACGCCGAGGGGCGGACCGTGTCCTGGTAGGGCGCGCCCGCTGACCGTGGCATAATCGCCCCATGACCGATCTCGTCCTGATCCTCGGAGACCAGCTGACGGCTGGCGTCTCTTCCCTGCGCGGGCGGGACCCGGCGCGCACGGTGGTGCTGATGGCGGAGGTCATGGGCGAGGCGACCTATGTCCGGCACCACCGGAAGAAGATCGTCCTGGTCCTGGCGGCCATGCGCCACTTCGCCGCGGGACTGACGGCCGCCGGCTGGAGGGTCGATTTCATCCGGCTGGACGACCGGGACAATACCGGAACCCTGGGCGGCGAGCTGGAGCGGGCCGTGCGCCGCCATGGTGCCTCGGCGGTCTACCTCACGGAGCCGGGGGAATGGCGCCTGAAACTGGAGGCCGACGGCTGGGCCGCCGCCCTGGGCGTTCCGGTGACCGTCGTGGAAGACGACCGGTTCCTGGCCTCTCACGCCGACTTCGAGGCCTGGGCGGAGGGCCGCAAGGCCCTGCGCATGGAGTTCTTCTACCGCGAGATGCGCCGGCGCACCGGCCTCCTCATGGAGGGCGAGGCGCCCGCCGGTGGGCGCTGGAACTACGACGCCGAGAACCGGGCGCCGCCGGCTGGCGGCCCCTTCCTACCGGAGCAGCCCCTGCGGCATGACCCCGACGCCGTGACCCGGGAGGTCCTGGAGCTGGTGGCGAAGCGCTTTCCTGAGGGTTTCGGCAGGCTTGATGACTTCCGGTTCGCCGTCACCCGGGAGCAGGCCCTGGCCAGCCTGGCGCACTTCGTCGACGCCGCCCTGCCCGGCTTTGGCGACGATCAGGACGGCATGCTTGCGGCCTCGCCCTACCTGCACCACGCGGTTCTTTCGCCCTACCTCAACATCGGCCTGCTCGAGCCCCTGGAGGTCTGCGGGGCGGTGGAGGCGGCCTGGCGGGCGGGGAAGGTTCCCCTCAACGCCGCCGAGGGCTTCATCCGGCAGGTGATCGGCTGGCGGGAGTATGTGCGGGGCGTCTACTGGCGGGAGGGGCCCAGCTACGTCCTGCGAAACGCCCTGGAGGCCCGGCGGCCCCTGCCAGAGTTCTACTGGACCGGGAAGACCGACATGGCCTGCATGAAGGCCGCCATCGGCCAGACCCTGGACCTGGCCTACGCCCACCACATCCAGCGGCTGATGGTGACGGGCAACTTCGCCCTGCTGGCGGGCGTGGACCCCCATGCCCTGCACGAGTGGTACCTGGGCGTCTATGCCGACGCCTTCGAATGGGTGGAGGCGCCCAACACGATCGGCATGAGCCAGTACGCCGACGGCGGCCTGCTGGGCTCCAAGCCCTATGCGGCCAGCGGCTCCTACATCCACAGGATGTCCGACTATTGCGGCGGCTGCGCCTACGACGTGAAGGTGCGGAGCGGCCCGGGGGCCTGCCCGTTCAATCGGCTCTACTGGGACTTCATCGACCGGCACGCGGCCCGGTTTGCCAGCAACCCGCGCATGGCCCAATCGGTGCGCACCCTTGAGCGGATGGGCGAGGACCGCCGCCGGGAACTGCGCGCCGACGCCGCCGCCTGCCTTGCGGAACTCGGCCTGTGAAGGCCCGGCGCAAGGCGGACCTGCCGACCAAGACCTGCCCCGTCTGCGGCCGCCCCTTCGCCTGGCGGAAGAAGTGGGAAAAGGTCTGGGACGAGGTGAAGTACTGCTCCGAGCGCTGCCGTCGGGCCTGAGGCCGTGACTTCCGCGCACACCCCCGCTGACGCCGCCGCCGATCCGGTGCAGTGTGGGGCCATGGAACTCGTCAGGGCGGGAGACCGCCGCATCCTCTTCATCATGGCCGCCCCGCCTGAGTACGGGCCGGCCCTGCGCGCCCGCTTCACCCCCCTGATGACCGGGGTGGGTCCTGTCGAGGCGGGGCTGGCGGTGGGTGCCGCCCTGGCCCG
>CAIWHQ010000298.1 GCA_903912465.1 uncultured Alphaproteobacteria bacterium
CAGGTCGAATCGACCTAAAGAATGAAAGAAATCGATCTCTCATCGACGATGTATTGAGACGATTATTCGATGAAATATAAGAAAAGTTATCGTTAGTTATAAATGGAATTTCATTAGATCGAGAATTTTTCTCCGAAATCCACAAAGAGATTGATACCCTCTGATCTGTCGATTCGATTGGATTATCATCAATTGTGTCTCGATGTATTCTGAATCTTCCGCCTGCGCGGGGGGAATAGTATTCCCGCATCTCTGACCATTCTGAGGTAATCAAATTAGCCGGAGTACCCCATATGGGACAATTCGTGTGGGTTACCATTGATCCGTCCAAGTGGGAGAAGCTAAATTAACTATAAAACACGAATTTTACTCGATTATTCGGCTACATATCAACCTCAGTATTGGGTCGGGATAGACCGAGAACGACTCGGGATGCGAGGCGAGTTTTTTGGGAAATAGATGTCTCGTGTGTGGTGATTTAACTCAGCCCTTCGCCTGCAGGGCGGCGACGCGGCAGGCCGAGGCGAGGGGGCGGTTCCCGCGCCCGGCGTCGATCTCGGCGATGAGGGCGGAGAGGCGCAGGCCCCGGGCCGCCGCCAGGACCTCCAGCGCCGTCCAGAATTCAGGCTCCATGGCCAGGGAGGTGGCGTGGCCCGCGAGGTTGAGGGAGCGTTTCCGAAGGGTCATGTGGCGTCAGGAATACAGCATGTCGGCGAAGGACGGCAGACCCTTGAATCCGGACTGTTGGAACGCTAACTCCGTCTCAACTAAGCAATGTTTAGTGGACGCCATGACCGCCAGTGTTCTGACAGCCGATACACCCATTCCTGCCCCCCGCCGTGAGTGGGGCGCTGCGCTCCGCGCCCTGCGCCGCCTGCTTCGCGACAAGGAAGACACCCGCCAGGTCTTCGAGATCATGCGGGCCCTGTCGGGGGACTCCATGGGCGAGAACTACCGCCGGCTCTGCTCGACACCCCGGGGCGGCCGGATCGCCTACGAGCGCGTCGAGTTCGCCCGCAGGCTCATGGATGACGCCTGGCTGGACAGCCTCCCCGAGGGCTCGGTGGGCGCGGCCTACCGGACCTTCATCCGCAGCCAGGACCTGTCGGCGGAGGGCCTCGCCGAGGTCAGCCGCGAGACGGGCGGCGATATCGACACCCCGCATCCCGTGGCCTGGATGGCCCGCCGGACCCGGGACGTCCACGACCTCTGGCACATCCTGACGGGCTATGGACGCGATGGACTGGGCGAGGCCTGCCTGGTGGCCTTCTCCTACCCGCAGACCCGCAGCCTCGGCTGGGCCCTGATCGCCATGGGGGCAATCTCGCGTACCCGCGGCGGCCGCTATCCCTACGCCCGGGCCATCTTGCAGGGCTACCAGCGCGGCAAGGCGGCCAAGTGGCTCCTGGGCGAGGACTACGAGGCCCTGCTCGCCGAACCCCTGGACGGCGCGCGCCGTCGCCTGGGCATCACCCCGCCGACGATCTACGACGCCATCCCGCCGGAAGCCCGGGACATCGTCCCGGCGGTCTGAAGGAAGGGGCGTGACGGCACGGCCGTTGACCCCCTCACCGACCTTCGGTCGGAGCTCCCCCTGGGGGGAGCAATTTCCGTTCTAATTCCTCCCCCAAGGGGGAGATGGACCGCGCAGCGGGCCGGAGGGGGTCAGCTGCGGCGCAGCTAGGGCTCCAGACGCTTGTCGTCCAGGCTTCGGGCCGCGCGGGCGGTTTCGGACTTCGCCTGCGCCTTCTCGCCCTTCGTGCGGCCAAAGGCCACGCGGTTTTCGGCTGCCTGGGCCTTGTCCGCCGCCTTCGCCCGGGCCTTGCGGGCCTTGTTCAGGCTGACGACGGTCACGGCCTACTTCACCGAGGCGCAGAAGCGCTGGATGCGGCCGCAGGCGTCCTCGAGGATCGCCTCGGAGGTGGCGTAGCTGATGCGGAAGAAGGGCGAGAGGCCGAAGGCTGCGCCGAACACCACCGCCACGCCCTCGGTCTCGAGCAGTTCGTTGGCGAAGTCCTGGTCCGAGCCGATCACCCGGCCGGAAGGTGCCTGGCGGCCGATCAGCTTCTCGCAGGACGGATAGACGTAGAAGGCGCCCTCCGGGGTCGGGCACACCAGGCCCGAGGCCTGGTTCAGCATGGAGACCACCAGGTCCCGGCGCTTCTGGAACAGGGCGGCATTGGGCTTGATGAAGTCCTGGGTCCCGTTCAGGGCCTCGACGGCGGCGTACTGCGAGACCGAGCAGGGGTTGGAAGTGGACTGGCTCATGACCTTGGCCATCAGCTTGATCAGGGGCTCGGGGCCGGCCGCGTAGCCGATCCGCCAGCCGGTCATGGCGTAGGCCTTGGAGACCCCGTTCATGGTCAGGGTGCGCTCATAGAGGGCCGGCTCGACCTGGGCGAGGGTCCAGAACGGCATGTCGTCGAACATCAGGTGCTCGTACATGTCGTCGGTCAGGATCCAGACGTGCGGGTGGCGCAGGAAGACCTCGGCCAGGCCCTTCAGCTCGTCCTTGGTGTAGGCGGCGCCCGAGGGGTTGGAGGGCGAGTTGAGGATCACCCAACGGGTGCGCGGCGTGATCACGGCCTCGAGTTCGGCGGGCTTGAGCTTGAAGCCGCTGGCCGCCGTGGTCGGGGCGAAGACAGGGGTCCCGCCGGCCAGGAGGACCATGTCGGGATAGCTGACCCAGTAGGGGGTCGGCACGATGACCTCGTCGCCCGGGTTCAGGGTGGCCATCATGGCGTTGAAGATGACCGGCTTGCCGCCGGGCGAGACGTTCACCTGGGAGGGCTTGTAGGACAGGCCGTTCTCCCGGGCGAACTTGGCGGCAATGGCCTCCTTCAGCTCGGGGATGCCGTCCACGGTGGTGTACTTGGTCTTGCCCTCACGGATGGCGCGGATCGCGGCCTCCTTGATGTTCTCGGGCGTGTCGAAGTCCGGCTCACCCGCGCCGAGGCTGATGATGTTTCGACCCTGGGCCTTCAGCTCGCGGGCCTTCTGGTCCGTGGCCATGGTGGCCGACGGCTTGACCCGGGACAGGGTGACGGATTCGAGCGACATGGGAGGTTCCCGGACAGGAGGATTACGGCTGTGCGGGTTTTATCCGAACCGCCGCTTCGGGCAAAGGCGCTGTGTGACACTTCGGCATCGGGCCGCTCCGGGTCAGGACGTTCCGATTGCGATCGACGGCTTGCGCAGATGCTTAAAGATAGAGCAAAATACAACCAGACGTACCTGTATCCGGAGCCACCCGATGAAGCTGAACCATTTCCTCGCCGCCGCCCTTGCCGGGGTCGCGCTTACCGCTGCGGGCTGCGCCTCGACGCCCGATGTCCGGGTGACCTCGGACCCCTCGGCGAACTTCTCGCAGTACCGGACCTTCGGGTTCGCAAACCCGCTCGGAACGGACAGGGGCGGTTACCAGAGCGGCGTTTCCCAGCAGCTCAAGTCGTCCGCCCGGACCCAGCTCGAGGCCCGTGGCCTGAGGTATGTGGAGAGCGATCCCGACCTGGTGGTCAACTTTGGCGCTGCCCTTGACCAGAAGTACCGGGTGTCCTCCTCTCCGGCTCCGACAGTTGGCGTCGGCTACTATGGATACCGGAGCGGCATGTACTCCGCCTGGCCCATGTACCAGGACCAAACCACCGTGACGCCCTACAACGAGGGCACCCTGAACATCGACATCGCCGACGCCCGCCGCCGGCAGCTGGTCTGGGAAGGCGTGGTCCGGGCAACGGTCAACGACAAGACCCTGAGCAATATCGGGCCGGTCCTGGACACCGCGGTCGCAAACGCCTTCGCGAAGTACCCGGTCCCGGTCGGCTCCCCTGCAAAATAGGGTCCCTGAGGTTCCAGAAGGGCCGCCGGGCGTCCTGCGCCGGCTGCTCCGACTGGCCAGCAACATGGATGCCCGCGCCTGGGTGAGCCTCGGCGTGTCCTTCCTGTTGTTTGGCGGGGTCGGGCTGGTCTTCGTCTTTGGCGCAAGGCTCCTCGGCTTCGACAGCGAGGCCGCCCTCGAAGGCTGGTTCCAGGCGGCGCACGGGCCCTGGGCCCTGCCGGTCGCGGTGGCCGCCTTTGCCCTGCTGGCCTTTCTCGGCGCGCCGCAGTTCGTGCTGATCGCCGCCACCGTGGTCGCCTTCGGCCCGGTGAACGGAGCGATCTACAGCTGGGTCGGAACCCTGGTCTCCGCCCTGATCGGCTTCGCCCTGGGGCGCAGCGCGGGCGCCCGGACGCTCCAGATGTTCGCCGGGGAGAGCCTCGACCGCTTCATGGCCCTGATCGGTCGCAACGGCTTCCTGGCCAGCCTGGTGGTCCGGCTGGTGCCCTCCGCCCCCTTCATCGTGGTCAATATGGCGGCGGGGGTGACGCCGATCCGGGTGCTGGACTTTGTGGCGGGGACCGCCCTGGGCATTATCCCGAAGATCGCCCTTACAGCCTTCGCGGGGACCTCCATCCTGCGGGTCCTGACGGGCGGTGGCCCGGAAGGCCTGATCGCCCTGGGGGCGGGCCTTGCCGTCTGGATGGGCCTTGGCCTTGCGGCCCGCCATTGGCTGAGGTCGCGTGGCCCGGAAAGCGATACGCACAGGGACGGGGCGGGAACCTCATGAAGCTCTACTTCACGCCCGGCACGATCTCGCTGGCGGTCCGCATCGTCCTGGAGGACGCAGGCGCCACCTTCGAGTCCGAGTTGGTGGATTTCCGGACCCACGCGCAGAGGGCTCCGGAGTATCTGGCCATCAATCCCAAGAGCCGGGTGCCGGCCCTGGTCACCGATCGCGGTGTCCTGACCGAGACCCCCGCCATACTGGCCTATATCGCCCAGACCCATCCCGAGGCCCGCCTGGCGCCCCTGGAGGACCCCTTCGCCCTGGCCGAAGTGCAGGCCTTCAACACCTATCTCTGCAGCACGGTCCACGTGGCCATGGCCCATCGTCACCGGGGCTATCGCTGGGCCGATGACCCGGACGCCATCCGGGCCATGGCCGCCAAGTCCCCCGAGGTGGTCGCCGGCTGCTTCCGCCTGATCGAAGAGGACCTCTTCAAGGGGCCCTTCGTCATGGGAGAGGCCTATTCGATCTGCGACCCCTATCTCTATGTCCTATCGGGCTGGCTGGACCGCGATGGCATCGACAGAACACCCTATCCCAAGGTCGACGCCCACTTCCGCCGGATGTCCGAACGCCCCGCCGTGCGCAAGGTTCTTGCCGAGTGGGCCCCCTAGGGAGATTTTTGCGCAAGACTCTTGCGCCAGAGTCGCCAAATCGCTATTGGCTCTCCCATGATCGCGGTCGCGCCCAGTCTTGGCCTTCAGCGGGGGCTTAGTCGCCCCTGAGCGCCTCTTCAGGCTGCGCCTCGTCGCGGCCGGGCGTTTCAGGGGATGGCCCTCTCACCCGACCTGATCCTTTGCCCCCGCGAACTGCGAGCCCCCACATGAACCCGATTGCCACCGACGCCCCGTCTGCGTCCGCCGCCCAGGACCCCAAGGACCGGGTCATCGTCTTTGACACCACCATGCGCGACGGCGAGCAGTCGCCCGGCGCCTCCATGTCCCTGGAGGAGAAGCTGGAGCTGGCCAAGATCCTCGAGGAGATGCGCGTCGACGTCATCGAGGCGGGCTTTCCCATCGCCTCCAACGGTGACTTTGAATCCGTGCGCCGCATCTCCGAGATCGTCACCGAGAGCACGGTCTGCGGCCTCGCCCGGGCCGGCCAGGCGGACATCGAGCGCTGCGCCGAGGCCATCCGCCCGGCCAAGCGCGGCCGCATTCACACCTTCATCTCCACCAGCCCGGTCCACATGAAGTGGAAGCTGCAGATGGAGCCCGATGCCGTGCTGGAGATGGTCTCCCGCTCGGTGTCCCACGCCCGCAACCTGTGCGGCGACGTCGAGTGGTCAGCCGAGGACGCCACCCGGACCGAGCGCGACTTCCTGCGGCGGTGTGTCGAGGCGGCCATCCGCGCCGGCGCCACGACCATCAACATCCCGGATACCGTGGGCTACACCTACCCCTCCGAGTACGAGGCGGTGTTCCGCGACCTGATCGAGAACGTGCCTGGCGCGGACGGCGTGATTTTCTCCACCCACTGCCACAACGACCTGGGCCTGGCTGTCGCCAACAGCCTGGCTGGCGTGCAGGGCGGCGCCCGGCAGGTCGAGGTCGCGATCAACGGCATGGGCGAGCGGGCCGGCAACGCCGCCCTCGAAGAAGTCGTCATGGCCCTGAAGGTGCGCGGCGACCGGCTGCTCTTCGAGACGGGCGTCCAGACCCAGCACATCACCCGCGCCAGCCGGTATGTCTCGGCCATCACCGGCTTTCCGGTCCAGTACAACAAGGCCATCGTGGGCAAGAACGCCTTCGCCCACGAGAGCGGCATCCACCAGGACGGCATGCTCAAGAACGCTGAGACCTACGAGATCATGCGTCCGGAGGATGTTGGGCAGGGGGGCACCAACCTGGTCATGGGCAAGCACTCGGGTCGCCATGCCTTCCGGGAGAAGCTGAAGGGCCTGGGCTATGAGCTGGGCCAGAACGCCCTGAACGAGGCCTTCCAGCGCTTCAAGGACCTGGCCGACAAGAAGAAGGACGTCTTCGACGAAGACATCGTCGCCCTGGTCGACGACGCCCTGGCCTCAGGCGCCGACCGCATCCAGGTGAAGAGCCTGCGGGTGGTGGCGGGAACCGAAGGGCCGCAGACGGCGGACCTGGTTCTGACCGTGGATGGGGAAGAGCGCATCGCGGCCGCAACCGGCGACGGGCCTGTGGACGCGGTCTTCCACGCCATCCGCAAGGCCGTACCGCACGAGTCCGACCTGAGGCTCTTCCAGGTGCACGCCGTTACCGAGGGCACGGACGCCCAGGCCCAGGTCTCGGTCCGCCTCGAGGAAGACGGCCGGATCGCCACTGGCCAGGCGGCGGATACCGACACCCTGACCGCCTCGGCCAAGGCCTATGTCAACGCCCTCAACAACCTCATCGCCCGGCGGGAGAAATCTGCACCCGGCGCCCGCGTCGCCAGCGGGTTCTGATCCATGCTGTGGGCCGTGCTCGCCGCGGCCGCCGCCCCGCTCCAGGTCGCCCGGAACGCCTTCCAGCGCGGCATGATTGACGAGGCCGGACCCTGGGGCGCCACCCTGGTCCGGTTCCTGTTCGGCCTGCCGTTCTCCCTCGCCCTGCTGGCGATCGCCGTCCTGGCGACGCCGGGTGCCCGGCCGACGCCGGACCTGCGATTCCTCCTGGCCGTCGGGGGCGGAGGCCTGGCCCAGATCGGCGCCACCGCCTGCCTGCTGGTGGCCATGCAGCGGTCCGGTTTCGCGGTGGCCACCTTCCTCCAGCAGGCGGCCCTGCCCATTGGGGCCCTGTTGGGCTGGCTGGCCTTCGGTGACACCATGCATCCGGCCCAGTGGCTGGGCGTGGCCGTCACTTCCGCGGGCCTCCTGGTCCTGTCCTGGCCCCGGGCCGGGATCCGGACCCTGGACTCCGGTGCCCTGCTGGGCCTGGCCGCCGCCGTCTTCTTCGCCATCTCGATGAACGGCTACCGCCAGGCCGGCCTGGCCCTGGAGCCGCAACATCCCATCTTCGCCGGAATCGGCTCGGTGGTGGCCGCCCAGGCGATTCAGTCGACCGTGCTGGGCGGTGCCCTGGCCGTGGTGAATCCGGCGGCCCTGAGGGCGGTGTTCGCCGCCTGGCGGCCATCCCTGGGCGCGGGCGCCTGCGGGGCCGGGGCTTCCGCCCTCTGGTTCTCGGCCCTCG
>CAIWHQ010000299.1 GCA_903912465.1 uncultured Alphaproteobacteria bacterium
CCTTCCCGCGCATAGAGGTGCAGCAGGGGTTCGAAGTCGGAGCCGGTGGCCAGGCTCCCCTCCAGGCCGTGGTCCCGGGCGAGCTCCAGGTAGTTGTAGATCTCGCCATTGCCGATCACCACCGAGCCGGCGGCGTGCAGGGGCTGCCAGCCCCCCTCGAGGTCGATGATCGACAGCCGGGCGTGGGCGAGGGAGATCCCCGGCAGGGTCTCCGTCCGAACGCCGTCCGGGCCCCGGTGCAGGAGGGCGGCGATGAGGTCGGCGGCGGCGACCTGGCCGTTGATCACGCCGGCTATGCCGCACATCAGCCGGCTCCGTGGGCGGCGAAGAGCTCGCGCCAGCGGTCCACCACCGCCGCCCGGGAAAACTCCCCCGCCACCCGGGCGAGACCCGCTGCCGCCAGGGCCTGGCGGCCGGTCGCGTCGTCCAGGAGATCGCGGATCGCCCCCGCCAGGGCCACCGGGTCGTCGACGGCGACCAGCCGGCCGTCCTCGCCATCGCGGATCAGGGCCGCCGGGCCGGTGGAGGCGGCGGCCACCACCGGCAGGCCGTGGGCCCAGGCCTGGATGACCACATTGCCAAGGGGCTCATAGCGGGAGGGAAAGACGCAGAGGTCGGCGGTCCGGTAGAGGGACGAGGCATCGGTCCGCCAGCCCAGGAACCGGACCCGTTCGGACAGGCCAAGGCCGTCGGCCAGGGCCTTCAGGCGGCCCTCTTCCGGCCCGGAGCCGGCGATCCAGAGCCAGGCGTCCGGCAGGCGGGCCAGGGCCTCCAGGGCCACGTCGTGGGCCTTGGCCTCGTGCAGCCGCCCCATGGCCAGCAGCAGGGGGACGCCCTCGGGGGTGTCGAGGCTGGCCCGGTCGACGGGCCGGGCGTCCTCGGCGGGGGCGGCGAAGTTGGGAATGCAGTGCACCCGGCCCGCCGGCCAGCCCTGGGCCACGATCCAGTCGGCGATGTGCTCGGTATTGGCGACCAGGGCGTCGAAGCCCTTGTAATACTTGAGGTTGTAATAGCCGCCCAGGCGACCGATCCGTGCCCAGGGCCCCCGGGGGGTATGCCGGGCGGCGCGGTTCATCCAGGCCAGGGCCACCCGGGCGCCTCGGGCGCGGGCGAAGCGGCCTGCGGCCGGCGAGGTGAAGAGGTCCAGGGGGCCGCCGAACCGGAGTTCCCGGACCGGGACCCCGGCGCTGGCCAGGGCCGCATGGCGTCCGGCATTGGCACGCAGGACCGCCGCCTGCGCCTGTCCCGACCCCGCCAACGCTGTGACCAGGTCGACGAAATAGGTCTCCGCGCCGCCTTCGCCGGCCGTTCCCAGGAGATGCAGGACGCTCATCGCAGGTAGGACCCTAGCAAGCCCGGCCCCGCTTCCCAAGCGGCTTGAAGCGCGCCGCGCCAGACCCTATAAACCGCCCCTCGCCGAAAAGGCCCGGCGGCTGGGTAGCTCAGATGGTTAGAGCGGTGGATTCATAACCCACAGGTCGGCGGTTCGATCCCGCCCCCAGCTACCAATCCCGGAGTGAAGACGCGCGCTGCGGTTCCGGCTCAGGCATCCGTCTCCGGCCCCCGGACGCTCCGGCGCATGAACACCCTTCGGCTCTCATCCAGGCCGCGAGCCAGGTGCTCGCTCCGGACGGCTTCCAGTTCGGGCGGCAGGACGTCGATGACCTCGAACCCGATCCGGGCGTACCAGGGCGCATTCCAGGGAATGTCCCGGAAGGTCGAGAGGACAAGGGCCGCGCAGCCCGCCTCGCGGGCGAGGTCGTCCGCCCGGTCCAGCAGGGCTGCGCCAAGCCGCATGCCGCCGAACGCCGGCAGGACATCGATCTGCTCGATATAGAGGCTGTCGCCGAGGGGGCGGAACCGCAGGGCCGCGACGGGCTGCTCCCCGTCAAGGCAGGCGACCCATAGGCCGCCTTCCTCCAGACGTTCGCCGAGAAGCGACTCCGGGGCCGGAGGGTCCCCGGCGATCCAGGCCTCCGGCGAGCCCAGGAACCTCTGTGCAGCCTCGCGCTCGATGTCGCGAATGGCCGGCAACTCAGGCCGCAGGGCCGGCCGGATCCGAGGGTGCGC
>CAIWHQ010000300.1 GCA_903912465.1 uncultured Alphaproteobacteria bacterium
GCCCGCACGTTCTCCCTCTTCGACGACGGTAAGCGCAAGATCGCCCGCCATCAGCAGTTCTTCGGCGTCAAGGCGGTCATCGAACAGATGAAGCAGCGTGACAGCGAAGGCCGACGCAAGGGTGGGGTGGTCTGGCATACCCAAGGTTCGGGCAAGTCCCTGACGATGGTGATGCTGGGCAAGGCCCTCGCCCTCGATCGCGAATTCGAGAACCCGCGCCTCATCATCGTGACCGACCGCACGGAGCTCGATGTCCAGATCAAGCAGACGTTCCAGAACTGCGACCGCCTCGTGCGCCATGCCGGCACGGGCGCCGAACTTCTCGCGATGATCAAGGAGAAGACGACCGACGTCATCACGACGGTCATCAATAAGTTCGAGACGGCGGTGGAACGCTCCGCCGGCTTCAAGGACGACGACGCGAACATCATCGTGCTCGTCGACGAAAGCCATCGTACCCAGCACGGCGCCCTGGCGACCAACATGCGTCGCCTGCTCACGAAGGCCTGCTACGTCGGCTTCACGGGCACCCCGGTCCTTTCCAAGGAGAAGCCGACCATCGGCCGATTCGGCGGCATCATTCGCCCGACCTATACCATCGAGGACGCCGTCAAGGACGGCGCCATCGTGCCCCTGATCTATGAAGGCCGATTCGTCGCCCAGTACGTCCAGAAGGGCAGCGTCGACGCTTGGTTCGATAAAGTCTCGGCTGGCCTCAGCGACAAGCAGATGGCCGACCTGAAGAAGAAGTATTCCCGCATCAACGTCCTCGGTCAGACCGAGCACGCCATCTACGCCAAGGCGGTCGATATCTCCGAGCACTTCCACCGGGTCTGGAAGGACAGCGGTTTCAAGGGACAGATCGTGGCTCCCTCCAAGGCGGCAGCCATCCGCATGAAGGAGATCTTGGACGAACTTGGCCAGATCAAGTCTGAGGTCATCATCTCAGGCCCGAACGCCCGCGACTCCGGCGATGAGGTCGAAGAAGAAGGCGTCCCTGACGGTAGCGACGTGGTCAAGGTCTTCTGGAAAGAGATGATGGACAAGTATGGCGACGAGACCGCCTACAACCGCGATATCGTCAAAGCATTCAAGGGAGAAGGCGGCCCTGATGTCGTCATCGTGGTCTCCAAGCTCCTCACGGGCTTCGACTGCGACCGGAACGCCGCCCTCTACATCTGCAAGCCCCTCACGGAGCATAACCTCCTCCAGGCCATCGCCCGCGTGAACCGTAACTGCGAGCTCCCGATGCCTGGGGGCGGTCTCGACGAAGACGGCGAGCCGATCACGATCCAAAAGCGCTACGGCTATATCTACGACTACGAAGGCCTGCTGGGCGAACTCAATGACGCCATGAACACCTACAAAGCGCTCCAAGGCTTCGACGCGGACGATATCCGCGGCGTGGTGAAGCCGATCCACGAGGTAATCGACGAGCTGCCTGCGGCCCATCGTCAACTGCTCGACCTGTTCAAGCCGGTGAAGAACAAGCTGGACCACGAACAGATGGAACAGCACCTCCGCGACGACGACATCCGTAAGGAGTTCTCGAAGCGCCTCGCCGAATTCGCCCGCCTGCTCGAACAGGCCCTTGGCTCCGAGAAGGTCTACGACCATTTCGACGACAAGCAGATGGATCAGTTCCGCGGCGATTGGCTTCGCCTGAAGAACCTCCGCCGTTCCGCGGCCCTCCGCTATCAGGACTCCATCGATATGCGGGAATACGAGCCGCGCATCTTGCAGCTCCTCAACGATAACGTGGCGGCCGATCCGGCGAAGATGATCATCAAGCCGATCGACCTCAGCGTGAAAGGCGCCGTCGAGGAGGCCGTCGATAAGTATGGCGTAGCCTCTGGCACGGGTACGGGTGAGACCGCCCGCGCTAAGGCCGACCGTATCGAACGGTCTGCCAAGAAGTATATCCGCGATAAGCTGGAGCAGCACGACCCAGCCCTGGCCCGCAAGTTCTCCGAGATGATCGAAGAGGCCCTTCAGGCTTACGCCCAGAAGCGCCTCGACGACCAGCAGCTCGCCGAAACCTTGGCTAAGATCACTCAGGACATGGTCGACGGACGTCGCGACGAGGCTCTGCCTGAAGGCGTACGCACCGACGCCGATGCCGCAGCCTTCTACGGCCTCATCGTCCCCTATGTCGCCGATCTCAAGGGAGCCGGCCAGGAAGCCAACAAGTTGTCGGCCGAGATCGCCGTGAAGGTGAAGGAGCTCCTCCTCAGCCATCGCATCGTACGCTTCTGGGCAAATGACGAAGCCCTCAACCGCTTCAAGGGAGCCCTCGACGACTACTTCTTCGATGACGTCGGCCGCAAGATGGGGATCAAGATCCCCGTCCAGAAGCTCGACGAACTTCAGGACTCGCTTCTCAAGACCGCCCAGCGCCGCTTCCCGGATGCCTGAACTCACCCTCCGGTCACGACTCGACACCAAGAGCTTTCTTGATTGCCGAATCGTTTATACCCAGCGCAAGACCCTCCAGTTGGAGGTCCTGCCTGACATGTCCGTGCGGATGATCGCACCTCTAGGCACCAAGACGGAGGTCTGTTCGCGGATGTTGCTCAAGCGTATGGACTGGGTCCGGGCCCAGATGCGGTACTTCAGTCAATTCCACCCGCTGACCAAGCCGCGGGAATATGTCTCCGGCGAGACGCACCTCTTCCTGGGCCGCCGCCAACGCCTGAAGGTCATCTCTGGGCCTACAAAGGACGTGAAAGCGACGCGCCAGCACCTGACTGTCTGCGCCGGCCGCACGACGTCGGCTCGTCTGGTCGAGGCTACCCTCTGGCAGTGGTACCGCGAACAGGCCGCTGATCTCTTCCAGGAACGTCTCCTCGGCTGCATGGTGAAGCTCAATATCCCCAAGGCCGAAGGCCCCAAGGAACTCATCATCCGATGCTACAGGTCGCGCTGGGGCTCCATGAGCCCGACCGGAGTCCTCGGACTCAACCTGGACCTCATCCGGGCCCCGATCGAGTGCATCGACTACGTCATCATCCACGAGCTCTGCCACCTTCGGTTTCCCCACCACGGCCCCCGGTTCTGGGATCTCCTCGAACGCGTCATGCCCGACTGGCGCAAGCGCAAGTCCAAGCTCGAGCGCCTGACGGCCTGAGTGGGCCGTTATAATCTATGGTAAGAATTGTGAGATTCTTAGAGGAGGTCCGCTTGACAGAATGACCAAGGTAGGCATACCTACCTTTGTTCCTGCAGATCGGAGTCGTGGCTGTCGCCGCTGACCCTTAACCCCTGCGAGACACGAGAAAAATAAGCAAAATGAGTAGCAAGTACGTCAAAGCGTCTGAACCCACTGCCTCCGTGCAGTTCTTCAGCATCCGCAACATCAGCAA
>CAIWHQ010000301.1 GCA_903912465.1 uncultured Alphaproteobacteria bacterium
CTTTGAGGTCGGAACCAGCTTCAGCCGGCGCTATGGCTACGACATCCACGGACGCGAGGGCCAGCCCCTCAGCCAGGCCTGGGCAAACGGCGTGCGCAGCCTGCACGGCCTGATGGTGCGGAGCTTCCCGAACCTGTTCTTCCTGGGGTCCACCCAGGGCGGATTCACCGCCAACTATCCGCACAACCTGCGCGAGCAGGCGGCGCATGTGGCCTACATCATCGACCAGGTGAAGGCCCGGCAGGGCCGGGCCGCGGAACCCTCCGAGGCGGCCGAGGCCGACTGGGTGGCGACCATCATCGACAAGGCCCGCAACAACCAGGCCTATCTCGAGGCCTGCACCCCCGGCTACTACAACAACGAGGGCAAGCCCTACCTGGCCAACGCCCAGAACACCACCTACGGCGGCGGACCTATCGAGTACTTCCGCCGCCTCGCCGACTGGCGGGCCTCGGGCGACCTGCCTGGCCTCGAGGTCACCTGAATCGGGCATGGGCCAGCTTTCCCTCGAGATCCGGGACGGGATCGCCGTCATCACCTTCAGCAATCCGCCGCTGCAGGTGATGACGCCCGCCACCCTGAACGAACTCAACCGGATGCTGCCGGACCTGAGGTCCGACGACGTCCGCGCCATCGTCTTCACCGGGTCGGATTCGACCTACTTCATCCGCCACTTCTCCGTGGAGGAGCTGGACGAGAACACCCGGGGCGGCGGCGGCGGCTGGGACCGGCCCATGGCCGAAATCCTCTACGAGCTGGAGCACCTGCCCAAGCCCTTCATCTGCGCGCTCAACGGCTCGGCGGCGGGGGGCGGGCTGGAGTTCGCCCTGGCGGCGGACATCCGGGTGGCCAAGGATGGTCCCTTCCGCTTCGGCCTGCCGGAGGTGTCGGTGGGCATCCTGCCCGGCGGCGGCGGCACCCAGAGACTCACCGCCATCGTCGGCCGGGGCCGGGCCCTGGAAATGATGCTGCGGCCCCGCCTGGTCTCGGCCCAGGAGATGCTGCAGTTGGGCGTCTTCCAGGAGGTGGTTCCGGCAGACAGCGCCGAGACCGCCCTGGACCGGGCCCTGGGCATCGCCCGGGAGATCGCCGGCCGGCCGGCCCGGGCCGTGGCCCACATCAAGCGCCTGGTGCGCGAAGCGGTCTCGCCCGTCACCATGGACATGCTCAAGCTGGAGGGCCGGCTCTTCGCCGACCTCATGACCCAGCCCGAGACCCAGGCCCTCCTCAAGGGTGTGGCCAACCAGCACCGGGCCGAGCGCGGCGGCTGAATTTCAACAGGCTCTGGCGGAACCCGGGCTTCAGGGAGGAATGCGATGAAGGACTTCAGCGGCAAGATCGCGGTGGTGACCGGCGGCGGCAGCGGCATCGGCAGGGCCCTCGTCCAGGCCCTGACCGCCGAGGGCTGCAGCGTGGCCATGTGCGACATCCGCGAGGCCGACATGCTGGAGACGGTCCGCATCGCTGAGAAGACCGCCGTCCAGGGGGTCAGGATCACCACCTTCGTGGCCGACGTGGCGCAGGAAAAGGAGACCCTCGCCTTCCGTGACCACACTGGCGAGCAGCACGAGACGGACCACGTCCACCTGCTGTTCAACAACGCTGGGATCGGCGGCGGCGGCAGCTTCGTCAACACCCCCCGCGACCAGTGGGAGCGAACCTTCGCGGTGTGCTGGTACGGGGTCTACTACAATGCCCGGGCCTTCCTGCCGATGCTGCTGAAGGCCCCCGAGGCGCACATGATCAACGTCTCGTCGGTCAATGGATTCTGGGCCTCGCTCGGTCCGCAGACGGCCCACACGGCCTATTCCGCCGCCAAGTTCGCCGTGAAGGGCTTTACCGAGGCCCTCATCAACGACTTCCGCAACAACGCCCCCCACGTGAAGGCCAGCGTGGTCATGCCTGGCCATATCGGCACCAACATCGCGATCAACTCCATGTCCGAGTTCGCGCCGCCGGAAGGTGCGACCGCCGAGGCCCGGGCCATGGGCGAGGCCTTCCGGGACAATGGCCTGCCGCCATCGGAGGCGGCGAAGATCATCCTGGACGGTGTCCGGGAGGAGCGCTGGCGGATCCTGGTCGGTCCCGACGCGGTGGCCCTCGACAAGGCCGTGCGCGCCCATCCGGAAGCGGCCTACGAGCACGGCATGGCGGATCTCGTCGCCCAGGCCCGCACCGAGGGCTAGACTTGCCCCGGTTGACGGCCCCTCGATTTCATGAAAATTTGAGTAAACGGTATCTCATGTAAGCTAGTTTTGGTGAGGTTTCTTCGTCTCTTTTCAGATCCCGCACTGCAATGAGAGCAATTTTGGGGAGTTGAGTCATGAGCCATGATCTGGTGATCCGGGGCGGTTCCGTGGTGGACGGCACGGGTGCAGCGGCGCGGACGGCGGACATCGCCATCGACGGGGGCCTGATCACGGCGATCGGCAAGGTCGAGGCCCGCGGCCGGCGCGAGATCGACGCCGATGGCCTTCTGGTCACCCCGGGCTTCGTCGACCTGCACACCCACCTCGACGCCCAGATCGGCTGGGATCCAGACCTGACCCCGGTCAGCTGGCATGGCGTGACCACCGCCCTCCTGGGCAATTGTGGCCTGACCTTTGCGCCCTGCAAGCCCGC
>CAIWHQ010000302.1 GCA_903912465.1 uncultured Alphaproteobacteria bacterium
CTGGCCCGGCGCAAGGGCGGAGGCCAGCGTCTCCCGCCAGCCCTGTCCGGGGATCATCAGGTCATTGATGATCGCGGGCAAGGCACCCTCTGGCCAGACGACGATGTCAGGGGCCTGGGCCGCCGGGCGGCGGGTCAGGTCAACGTAAGTCCGGAGGATGGAGGGCAGGTTCTCGGGGCGCCACTTGGTCTTCTGGTCGATATCCGCCTGGACGATGCGGACCCGGGGACCCGCCTCCCCGGCAGGTGTCCCGGCGATCCGGTGAGCGCCCCAGGCGAAGAGGACAAGGGCGGGCACCATCACGGTGGCGGCCCGCGACAGCCTGCGGCCCGGGGTGCCCGGGTCCAGGATCCAGGCGGGCGCGGCAGCGAGGACCAGGGTGATCCAGGTCAGTCCGTAGGCGCCGACGAGGGCCGCGCCCTGGGAGAGGGGCGAACCGGCTGGCCAGGCTTCACCCGGCAGGTTCCAGGGGAAGCCCGTCAGGAGGTGCCCGCGCAGCCACTCGGCCCCTGCGAAGGCCCCGGCGAAGACCAGGACCCGGGCCCCGCCCTGGGGCCGGAGGCGACGCCAGGCCGCGCCCGCCGCCGCCCAGAAGAGGGACAGGCCACCGGCCATCAGGACAAGGGCGAAGGGCGCCATCCAGCCATGGGTCCGCTCGTCCACCAGGAAGGGCTCGACGATCCAGGCCACCGAGACCGAGAAATAGCCCAGGCCGGCGAGCCAGCCCCGGAAGGCCGAAGCCCGGAGGGGGTGCGGGGCGGGGCGGTCCAGGGCCCAGAGGATCAGGGCAAAGCCCGCCAGCCCCGGCAGGAAGCCGAAGGGCGGAAAGGCGAGGGCGGCCAGGACGCCGCCAGCGGGGGCGGCGGAGCCGGCCAGGACGGCGGACCGCGGGGGCAAGGTCAGTCTACGGCAGGCGGCGGCGGGGTGGAGGGGCGGATTCGGACCCGCTTGATCCGGCGAGGATCGGCGTCGAGCACCTGGATCTCGTAGCCCTCGGAGAAGGCGATCACCTCGCCCCGGCGGGGGAGCCGGCCGGCGACGGCGGCGACCAGGCCGCCGACCGTGTCGATCTCCTCATCCAGGTCCGGCGGCGTCAGGTCGAGTCCGAGTACGGCCTCGAGCTCCTCAAGCGGGGCCCGGGCGTCGGCATCGAAGGCGCCGTCCGGCCGCGCCATGACGCCGGCAACCTGGGCCTCGTCGTGTTCATCATCGATATCGCCCACCACGGCCTCGACCAGGTCCTCCAGGGAGACCAGGCCGTCCGTGCCGCCGAACTCGTCGATCACCAGGGCCATATGGGTGCGGGTCGCCTGCATCCGCAGGAGCAGGTCGGCGGCGCGCATGGAAGCGGGCACGTAAAGAGCGTCCCGCCGGAGCCGCATCAGGACCGATTCCGCCGCCGCGCCCCGGCGACCGCGAGGCCGGACACCAGTGGCCATCTGCTTGAAGACGTCCTTGACGTGCACCACCCCCAGGGGATCATCGAGGGTCTCCCGGTAGATAGGCATGCGCGAGTGCTCGGCCTCGAGGAAGCGTGCGACCACCTCGTCGAAGGGGGTGTCGACCTCCACCGCGACAATGTCGGCCCGTGGCGTCATGACGTCATCGACCCTGAGGGTCTGGAAGGCCTGGGCCTGGTCGACCAGCCGGCCGCCGGCGGATTCCGTAAGCGCCTCGGCTGCGGTGACCGCAGGATCCGGACGGCGGGCCCCGAAAAGCCGGAAGAA
>CAIWHQ010000303.1 GCA_903912465.1 uncultured Alphaproteobacteria bacterium
CTCTGGATGTCGTACAAGACGCTCGGCTGGGACAACCGCGGCGGTCCGGGCGCACGGTCCGGCTACCTCGGCGACTCCTTTTCGACCGGGCGGCTCGATCCCAACTATTCGATCGTCTTCGCTTCGGCCCACGGCCTCACCAAGGAAACCGGCCTGAACGGCATCGTTCCGGGCAGCCTTCGCCAGTTCAATGGATCGACCAGCAGCTCGAACCCGGCGCAGCTGGACAATCGGAACTTCAGCACGAACATCCCCCAGAAGGTTGACCTGACCGACGTGAACTCGTTCACGGCCCAGTTCGTTTATCACTTCGACACGATCGACGTTAAGTATGTCGGCGGTGCCCAGGAGTACAAATACGACCTCTATGGCGACACGGACGCTACCGACGTCCTGTCCTATCAGATCCCCCTGGCTCCAGGATCGATCTGCGGGACGGTCGGCAGCCTGTTCGCGGCGGGCGCGTCTCCGGTCAACTGCACGCCCCTGACCGTCAACGCCAACAACGGGTATCACTACTTCGAGTATCCGAAGTGGTACAGCCATGAGATCAACATCTCGTCGACGGACGATGGCCCGCTGCAGTGGATTGTCGGTGGCTTCTACTTCAACGAGCAATATACCGGCACCGGGAGCACGGCCGACTTCTTCCTGGTGGGCCCGTCCTCGCTCCAGACGCCGATCCTGGGCGCTGCGCGGAACCCCGACAACTACTGGTCGACGGGCAACTACGCCCTGACAACCGAGAGCAAGGCGGTATTCGGTCAGATTGACTACCAGCTGACGGACGCGTTCAAGTTCACCGCCGGCCTGCGCTATACCATGGACGACAAGTACGGCACGGAATACAGGCGCATCGTCTGTAACTCGGACGCCTGCTATCCCGGCCTCTATCCGGCCCTCGGCCTTGGCGGCTTTGGTCCCGGTACGGCGGCCAACTGGGGCAGCCTTCTTGGTGACCTGAACTCCACCGCGCGCCTGGCGCCGGTCCTGGGTATCCCGGCCCTTGCTGGCCTGGCCGGTCTGGGCAATGGAGCCATGGACCTCACCGACGCCCTCGCGCCCAAGAGCACCGCAGGCCCGATCCCGGGTGTCAGCTCCCCCGGCATCACCACCGGCGGCGTGACGCGCCAGTACGTGACCGATCCGGCCACCGGAATCACGAGCCGCACCCTCGACGGGTCCTCGGACGCCGTCACCGGTACCCTCGGTGTCCAGTGGGAACCCAGCAGCGACACGATGGCCTACGCCCGCTACAGCCGCGGCTACAAGGCGTTCGGCTTCTCGGCCGGCGGCTTCCTCCCCGTGCCCAAGGCGGACGAGGAGACGGTCAACTCCTACGAGATCGGGTACAAGAGGGACTTCGACAGGTTCCAGGTGAACCTGGCGGCCTTCTTCCTCGACTACAGTGGCCTTCAGGCGCCCGTGGCCGTGCGGGTTGGCGCGACCAACGTCACCCAGTTCGTGAACATCGCCAAGTCGGAGTCCTACGGGATTGAATTCAGCGGCATCTGGCGGCCGGTGGATGCCCTCCGCCTGTCTCTGGACTACGGCTGGAACCCGACCGAGATCACCGAGAGCAACCTGCTCGTGGATGTGAACGACAACATCAACACCGGAGCCGTCAGCATTGTCGGGAACGCCCTGCCCCAGGCGCCGGAGCATAAGTTGGCGGTCAACGGCACCTATACCTTCGAGACCGACGCAGGGAACATCATCGCCGGGGCCAGCTACCTCCGCCGGTCGGAGTCCTATGCGAACGTCTTCAGCCGTGAGTACAACTCCGCACCGGAGTGGGATCAGGTGGACCTGCGTCTGCTCTGGATGCCGGCGGGCGGCAAGTACACGGTCATCGCCTACGTCAAGAACGCCCTGGACGAGGACGGTTACGCCGCCGCGGTCGCGGCTTCGCAGCGGAACAACAGCGCTACGGTGCCGTCTGACAGGTACGTCAACGGGGCCCGGAACTACGAGCTGACACCGCCGCGCATCTTCGGCCTGGAAGTGCAGTACCGCTTCTGATCCGACCCGCCCAAGGGCGGTCAGTTGAAGGGTCCCCGGCACGCCGGGGACCCTTTTTCTATGGCCCCTCCATCCGGTCGCCGAAGTCCGCGATCTGGTCCGAGGCGATGGCCATGCAGGGCTCGCCGTCATCTCCCTGGAACCCGGCCGAGTAGAGCTCGGCGAGGCCGCAGGCCCAGGTCACACCCGCGCTCCCGTTCCGGCGGACGAGGACGGGGACCCGCGACGTCCTCCGCCTTGCTGGCCCCCAGGCCCAATGGTATCCAACCATTAGGAGCCCCACCCCGCACGCGCAAAGGGCCTGCAAGATGATCCGACGCGGTCGCCCCTATCTTGAATTTCGCGCCGAGCCCGCGAGCGCGGAAACCTCCCAGCTCGAGCGCGAGGGCTACACCATCATCCGGGGCCTGCTGGACGCTGACGAGCTTTCTGAGCTGAGGCGCGAGGTCAGCGAGGTCTTCGAGCGCGATCCTCCGGACTACGGGCGCCGGCGCGCGGAAGATGACGCCGCCATGTTCCGATACGCCATGCTGAACCGCAGCGCCGCCGCGCAGCGCGCCTGCGCCCATCCGCGCCTTCTGTCGGTGATCGAGCCCCTGCTGGGCGAGGACTGCCACGTGATCGCCAACACCGCCTGGCGCAATCCCGCCGGCGATCCCGGCGCGCATGCCGGGCAGAACTGGCATATTGATGCAGGCCCGCACGTGCCCCTGCCTGAGGGTGTGCGCTGGCCGGCCGACATTCCCCACCCGGTGTTCGCCATCGGCGTCCACATCTATCTGCAGGACTGCGCCCTCGAGGACGGACCGACCGGCGTCCTGCCGCACAGCCACCTGTCGGGCCGGCCGCCGCCACCGGGCCGCCATCTGGACGATGACCTCGACTATGAAGGCGCCCGCGTCACGCCCCTGATCACCCAGGCGGGCGACGCAGGACTGTTCGTCTCCGACGTTTGGCATCGTCGCATGCCGACCCTGGACGGCGATCACGGCCGCTTCTTCCTCCAGGTTCACTATGGGCGGCGGGACATCGCCCAGCGCCTGCTGCCGACGGCGGAAAGCAACCCGCTCTCCGCCGAGGCCATCGCCAGAGCGACCACGGATCGGGAACGCCGGGTCATTGGCCTGCACCCAAAACTGTTCTACGACGGCTGAACCCCAGGGCCGACTTCCCCCGGAAATGGGAGGAATCAAGGCGCTCAGTTGCTCCCCTCAGGGGGCCTCCAGCCAGGCCCTCACGCGTTCGATTTCCGCACCCGGGTCCTCTGCCGCCGCGGCTGGCGGAAAATAGATGTCCGGCGGAATTCCGGCGGCGTCGACCGGTAGGTACGGCAGGCGAAGGGAGCGCGAGGTCGCATACCAAAGCAGCCGCTCGCCCGAAGGCAGCACCTGTGGCCTGAGGTTCGAATAGTCGAGGGATCCCGCCGTGCGCCGCCCGAACAGCTTGACGTTGTAGCTCTGACGCACCGACAGCACGAACTGCTCGCAGGAACTGGCGCACGCCTCGTCAATCATCACGCCGACCCGGCGCGGTGCCTCTCGGGGGGCGCGGTGGTCGCGCTCGACCGAGGCCGCTTCCTTGCGCCCGGGGGGCAGGACGTAGTCGCCAGGGCGGGCGCCGCGCATGGCGTCGACCAGGGGCGCGACCGCGGCCGCGCAGGAAGCGTCCCCGTAGACCTCGCAGAGCCCGGCGGTGTTGGCGATGTTGGCGGGGGTGGACAGGAATTCCGCGCCCACCTCCATGCGCGGGCTGACCATGATGGCCTCCAGGAGGGAAGCGTAGGTCGAGTCGGAGCCTCCATCGTTGTCCCGGATGTCCAGGATCCAGTTGGGCGTCCGGTCGAGCCGGCGCCGCTGGGACACCAGGAGTGCTTCGAGGTGTTCCCGCTCAGCGGGGTCGAAGGTGGGCAGGGTGACCAGCACAGTCTTGTCCGAGAGCCAGCGCAGGGAGGCGAGGCCCGGTCGCGCAGGCGGCTCGGCCGGTAGGACAGCGGCATCGCCCGGGGTCTTCCCCGGCGCCGGCGAGACGTCAATGTGTCCCGGTCGCCAGGCCCTCACATAGCGTTTCAGGATGGAGCGGCATTCGGCGCCGGTCGGGTCGGCGGCGATCCGGTCCCGCGCCTCGGCCATGGCCTTGTCCAGGGCTGGGCCGCCAAGCCTCCTGATATGCTCTGGGGCGCCGGTGTCGTTCTCCAGAAGGAAGCCCGGAATGAACTCCAGGTCCCTGCGACAGGCCCCCTGCCCGTTCCCGGGATCGGCGGCCAGGGCGCGCGTCGTCGCCAGGGCGGACAGCCCTCCCGCCAGGGCGAGGGGGATCGCCAGGCACGCCCAACGACGCCAGGCGGCGTGTCTTCCGGTGGTCTCCATCGCCTCAGGGTGAGGCACCGGGACCAGGCTTGGCAAGAGGGGTGCCCCCTACTTGTCCGGCGCGGTGATCGGGCGGGCGTCCTCCCAGCGGTAGGGCAGGTTGTCGGGGGTCACCTGGACCTCGGTGTTGAATTTCAGCGGGGACTTGCCGCCGCTGGGATAGGTCAGGCGGCGCGGCGGCGCCCGTGCCACAGGAACAGGAGGCCAAGCGCCATGAACCAGAGCTGGATCCCGGTGGTCGAGAGCACGATCGACACCGGCGGCGAAATGCCGAAGAGCTCGAGGCCCGGCAGGGCGACCAGGGTGCCCGCCGCCAGTCCGGTGAGACCCACCCAGGCCGGGAGCTGGCGATCGCGCAGGATCAGCACGCTGACCGAGATCGCCCAGATCGCCGCGAAGCCCGCAACGCCCAGCGCCTCGCCGATGGCGCCGCCCCAGGAATTGATGGCGCCCTGCATCGCCTCGATCGCAGTGCGGGTATCCGCCGAAAGACCCGGCGCGGAATAGGCCTCTGCCAGGGCTGTACTGCCGGTGAGCCAGCGGATGATGCCGATCGCCCGGGCGAGGGCCGAAGCCGCTGCAGCGCCAATGGCGACCAGGCCGAGGACGCCCAGTGGGCCGGGACGGGCCGCCAGGCGCACGGTCAGGGCGCCGGTCACCAGGAAGAGCAGCGAGTATCCGAGATACAGCCCGTAGCCCAGTCGCACCGCGTCGATCTGTTCCAGGAGCAGGGGCAGCATCCGGGCGGGAGGGTAATCCAGGCTGTCCGGCCACTGGATCGCCCCACCGAGCACAGCCATGGGCGCAAAGATGCTGAATCCCTGGAGTAGCAGGACCCCTCCGGCGACGAACCAGAGGGTACGGGAGGGAGAGGTGGAGGGCGCTTCTGGGGAGGACATGGGCTTGGCCTTCTGTGAGGGACTGTCAGGAAACAGGCGGGCGCGTCAGTGCGCCGGAGTGCGGGCGCCGAAGCCGAGGTCGCGGAGGGCCTGGGCCAGGGCCTGGCGGGGCGGGGTGGCGGGTATCGGTCCCACCCGGGCCGCCAGGCGGGCGCCGTCGAGGGCGTGGGGAACGCGCCAGAGGTAACTCATCTCGGCCACCGCCTTCAGGTTGGGGACGAAGGCGCCCATCAGCCGGATCACGCCCCAGGGCATGCCGCCCCGGCGAAACCCTCCGGCGGGGGCCGCACCGATGTCGGCGGCCGCCGCCTCGATGAGGTCGAGGAGCTGGGCACCGGTGAGGGTGTCGCCGGCGAAGTGCAGGGTCTCGAAGGCGGGGGTCCCTTCCGGGACCGACCTCTCTGCCACCGCCACGAAGGCCCGGGCGAGGTCGGGCAGGTAGGCCCAGGCGTGCGGCAGGTCGAGGGGGCCGGGATAGACCAGCCGGCCCTTCGCCAGGTCCTTGGCAATCGACAGGTCGAGCCAGGAGCCGTCGCCGGAGCCGTAGAAGTCCCCGGCGCGCAGGACGACGGCCCGGAGACGGCCCGCTTCGGCGCGGCCGCGCATCTCGCCTTCGAGGGCGGCGCGCAGGCGACCCTTGGCGTTGGTGGGACGCTCGGGCGTGTCCTCGTCCAGCCGGGCGGGCATGGCCTCGCCATAGGCATAGACATTTCCCGGCAGCATGAAGAGGGCGCCCAGGCGCTCGGCCACATCCAGGCCCTGGCGGCCCAGCGGCATCATATTCGCCTCCCAGTCGGTGTAGGGCGGGTTGACGGCGTGAACGACGACTTCGGCGCCTGCAGCGGCGGCGGCCAGGGCCTCAGTCTCGCCGAGGGGGATATTCAGGACCTCAACGCCCGACGGCAGGGTCGGCTGGGCGCGACGGGCCTGGGCCAGGACCCGCCATCCGGCATCGGTGAAGGCCTTTACGGCGGCGGATCCAAAGCGGCCGTTGGTGCCAAGGACAAGGACGGTGCGGCGGGTCATGGGGACCTCCTGTTGCGGGGCGGTGGGGAGCCGGTGAAGGTCACAGTGCGCCTGGCCCGGCTATCCGGCTATTGGCGACCTCCGTAAGTAAGATATACGTAATCGTATGTCTTCGGCCCTGACTGATCCCCGCCTCGACGGCTTTGACTGGACCCTGGTGCGCAGCTTCCTGGCCGTGCTCGACGCCGGCAGCATGAGCGGCGGCGCCAAGCGACTGGGCGCGCACCAGCCCACCCTGTCCCGGCAGGTGGCGACCTTGGAGGCGCAGCTGGGTGCCCCCCTCTTCGAGCGTACCGGGCGCGGGGCGACGCCCACTGCCCTGGCCCTGGCCATCGCCGACGACGCCCGAGCCATGCAGGAGGGGGCGGAGCGCCTGCGCCACCGCCTGACCCGCGCGCGCGCCACGACCCTTGGCGATGTCCGCATCACCACGAGCCAGGTGGCGGCCAGCTATCTCCTTCCGCCTGTGCTCGCAGGCCTGCAGGCTGCGGAGCCCGGCATCCGGGTCGAACTGGTGTCGTCCAACCAGATCACCAACCTGTTGCGCCGGGAGGCCGACATCGCCGTGCGCATGGCGCGGCCTGAGCAGGGCTCACTGGTGGCGCGGAAGCTGGCGGACCTCCCCATCGTGGCCTGCGCGCACGTCGACTACCTGGCACGGGCGGGAACGCCGCAGGGTCCCGCAGATCTCTTTCGCCACCGCCTCGTAGGGTACGACCGGGACGACGCCCTGGTGCGGGGGTTCGTCTCGGCCGGCCTGCCCATCGGCCGCGAGCAGTTCTCCGTGCGCACGGATGACCAGCTTGCCTATGGCCGGTTGGTGGCGGCAGGGGCGGGCGTCGGCTTCCTCGCCGCCTACAACCTGCCCTGGCTGCCCGGCGTGGTCCCGGTCCTGCCCGGGATGCAGATACCACCCCTGCCCTGCTGGCTGGCCGTGCACCGGGAAATCCGCGGCAACCCCCTGATCCGCCGGACCTTTGACTTCCTTGCCGAGCAGATCCCACGGGTGCTGGCGGGGGCAGGGCCCGTTCCCCGTCACGAGGCCAACACCTACGCCCACACTGGAGACAGCTGACCATGAGCCTCATGACAGGCGAGATCCCCGAAGGCTTCGGCCCCATCCTGCGCAGCAGCCCGGTGCTGGAGGCCCTGGGCGGGTTCATGAGCCGGGGCGAGGGCGCGGACCTGGAGATCGGGCTCTGGGTCGGGCCCAACCACCTCAATGCCCGAGGGGGCCTGCACGGCGGGGTGATCGCCACCCTTCTGGATGTAGCGACCGGCTACATGCTGGTCGCCCGGTCCGGCGGCAAGCGACGGGTCACCGCCCGCCTGACCGTCGACTACAGGTCGGGCGCGAAGCCGGGCGAATGGCTTCAGGTCCTTCTCGACCGGACGGAAGAAGACGGGCGCAAAACCCTGGCCTACGCCCGCCTGATGGCGGGCGAGCGCGTGGTGGCTGAGGCGAGCGTCCTCTTCATCGACGCGGCGCCTGCAAAGGACTGAGGTGCC
>CAIWHQ010000304.1 GCA_903912465.1 uncultured Alphaproteobacteria bacterium
CTCGGCGACCTGTTCGTCGCCGTCGAGATCGTCAGCGAGAAGGAGGCCTCGACCTATGCCCGGGTCTTTGAGCGCCATGGATCCGGGCCGGCGAGGTCGCTGATGTGCGGAAACTCCATGCGGTCGGACATCCTGCCTGCCCTCGAGGCCGGTGCCTGGGCCGCCCACGTGCCCTATCCCATGACCTGGGCCCACGAACACGCCGAGGCACCCCTCGGCCATCCCCGGTTCGCCGAGCTGGCGACGATCGGCGACCTGCCCGCCTGGGTGGCAGGGCTGGGCTAGAGCCTGGGCGCGGTCTATCCTGCCCCCGTGCGGTTCGATGAAGCCTTCCTCGACGAGATCAAGTCACGCCTCCGGCCGTCGGACGTCATCGGCCGGACCGTGAAGCTGCAGAAGCGTGGCCGCGAGTTTGTTGGCCTCTCGCCCTTCACCAAGGAGAAGACGCCGTCCTTTTACGTCAACGACGACAAGGGCCAGTTCTTCGACTTCTCGTCCGGAAAGACCGGTGACCTGATCGCCTTCCTGCAGGAGAGCGAGCGCCTTTCCTTTGTCGAGGCCGTGGAGCGGCTGGCGGCGGAGGCGGGCCTGTCCCTTCCATCGCCCGATCCCCGCGCGGCCGAGAACGAGAGGAAGCGGCAGGGGCTCTCCGACTGGATGGACCTGGCCGCCCAATGGTTCAGCCGGATGCTCGCCGGCCCCCAGGGCGCCGCCGCCCGCGCCTATCTCGAGCGCCGGGGCCTGCCGGCGTCGGAATGGGAGCGCTTTGGCCTTGGCTTCGCACCGTCCAGCCGCACCGGGCTAAAGGACTACCTCGTCACCAAGGGGGCCCGCCCGGCCGAACTTGTGGAGGCGGGCCTGCTGATCGCCCCGGAGGACGGCAGCGCACCCTACGACCGGTTCCGGGATCGGATCGTGTTTCCCATCGTGGAGGGGAGGGGGCGGATTGTCTCCTTCGGCGGCCGGGCCATGGATCCGGAAGCCCGGGCCAAGTACCTCAACGGCCCGGAGACCGAGCTCTTTCACAAGGGCCGGACCCTCTATGGGCTGCCGGAGGCCCGGCGACTTCTGGCTTCTGCGCCGCCGGACGCCCAGCCGGCCCTGGTCGTGGTCGAGGGCTACATGGATGTCATCGCCTGCCAGAGGGCGGACATTGCCGCGGTCGCCCCCCTGGGCACGGCGCTCACCGAGGAGCAGATGGAACTGCTCTGGCGTCGCCACCCCGAGCCCACCCTCTGTTTCGACGGCGACCGGGCCGGACGCCAGGCGGCCTTTCGCGCCATGGACCGGGCCCTGCCCCTCCTGACCCCCGCTCGCAGCTTCCGGTTCAGCGTCGTGGAGGGCGGCAAGGATCCCGACGATGTTCTGCGCGAGCAGGGCGCTGCCGCCCTCCGAAGCCAGCTGTCGCGGACGACGGGCTTTTCCGAGATGCTGTTCCGGCGCGAGTTGGAGAGCGAACCCCTGGATACGCCCGAACGCCGGGCTGGCCTCAAGGCGAGGCTTCGGGCCGCCGCCTCGCGGATCGCCGACCGCGACCTCCAGTCTGCTTACAGGGACGACCTGCTGGCCCGGTTCGAGGCCGCTCTGCCCTCCCGCGCCGCGCCGTTTCAGGGGCCTGAAGGACGGCGCCGGTTCTCGGCCCAGGGCCGGGCCTGGATCGACCCGGCGCCGACATCCCTGGGTCGATCGGCCGCCCGGCGGCTGGCCTCGGACCTGGACCTCGCCGCGGCCGCCCTGGTGCGCTGGATCCTCGAAGATCCCGCCTGTCTGGATGCCTTCCTGGAGACTCCGTTCGCCGCCTCGGGCTTCGGCGAGCCCGCCCTTGCGGGATTGGTCAAGGAAATCATCCGGCTGCGACTGGAGTCTGAACATCTTGACACCCAGGGTCTCGCACGCCATCTGGCGGGAAGAGATTTTGAAGCTCTTTTGACAGACATCGACCGGGCCGCTGCGAAATCGGGCGCGCCCTTCCTCAAACAGGATGTCTCCCTCGAGGACGCAAGATCGCAGTGGTCGCAGGCCTTCGCCCGCCTTTCCAGGCTGGTGGCCCTCGATGAAGCCGTGTCCACCGCCAAGGGTAGCCTTGGCGGCACCTTATCTGTGGACGCCTTCTCGAGGCTGAAGGGTGAGCGTGACCGGCTGCGTCGACAGATCAGAAACTGGCAGGACGAACCCTGACGACAGCGCCTGGGCGCTGCACCCCTTTCTAGCTTCGGACCCCGCGCAGGCGGTTCCGGAAAGCGGAGATCCTGATGAGCACCACCCCCGCCGAAACCGAAGTCGCCGACACCCCCTCCAGCGATGGCCCGCTGCTCGACCTGACTGACGCTGGCGTCAAGAAGTTCATCAAGCAGGCCAAGGCCCGCGGCTACGTCACCATGGACGAGCTGAACAAGGTCCTGCCCTCGGAGGAGGTAACCTCCGAGGCGATCGAGGACACCCTGGCCATGCTGTCCGAGATGGGCGTCAATGTGGTCGAGGCCGAGGAGGACGCCGAGGGCGGGGAGGTGGCCGTCCGCGAGGAAACTGCGGTCGTCGAGACCCAGAAGGAAGCCGCCTACGACCGTACGGACGATCCCGTGCGCATGTACCTGCGCGAGATGGGCTCGGTGGAGCTGCTCTCCCGGGAAGGCGAGATCGCCATCGCCAAGCGCATCGAGGCCGGCCGCGACACCATGATCCGGGGCCTCTGCGAGAGCGCCCTGACCTTCGAGGCCATCATGGTCTGGCGCGAAGAGCTGGGCACTGGCCGCATCCTGCTGCGCGAGGTCATCGACCTCGAGCAGACCTATGGCGGCGTCAATGCAGCGGCGGAGGCCCTGGCCGAGGCCGCCCAGGTCGCCGAGGCCGCCGAGGTCACTGAGGACGGCGAGGCCATCGCCAAGGCCGAGGGCGACGACGACGACGACTTCGACGACGGCGCCGGCCCGACCATCAGCGCCATGGAAAGCGAGCTGCGCGAGGGGGTCATGCTGACCCTCGACGCCATCGCCGCCGAGTTCGACGCCTTCCGCGCCCTGCAGGAGAAGCTGGTCGGCAAGCGCCTCAAGGGCGAGGACCTGTCCGAGGCTGACCGGGGTGCCCACGCCGCCGCCACCGGGACCATTGTCCAGCACCTCAAGACCCTGAAGCTGAACAACAACCGTATCGAGGCCCTGGTCGAACAGCTCTACGCCATCAACAAGCGCCTGATGGGCCTTGAGGGCCGCCTCATGCGCCTGGCCGACAGCTACGGCATCAATCGCAGCGAGTTCCTGAAGACCTACCTGGGCGCGGAGCTGGATCCGACCTGGAGCGGGCAGGTCAAGGCCCTGGGCGTGCGCTGGACCAAGTTCGCCGAGAACGAGGCGGCCCAGGTCCTCGCCATCCGCCAGGAAATCGCCTCCCTGGCCACCGAGTCCGGCGTGCCCATCGACGAGTACCGGCGCATTGTCCACACCGTCCAGAAGGGTGAGCGCGAGGCCCGGCAGGCCAAGAAGGAGATGGTCGAGGCCAACCTGCGCCTGGTCATTTCCATCGCCAAGAAATACACGAACCGTGGCCTGCAGTTCCTTGATCTTATTCAGGAAGGCAACATCGGCCTCATGAAGGCCGTGGACAAGTTCGAGTACCGCCGGGGCTACAAGTTCTCGACCTACGCCACCTGGTGGATCCGGCAGGCCATCACCCGGTCCATCGCCGACCAGGCCCGCACCATCCGCATCCCGGTGCACATGATCGAGACGATCA
>CAIWHQ010000305.1 GCA_903912465.1 uncultured Alphaproteobacteria bacterium
CGTTGCCGATGTCAAAGAAGAAGTGCTGGCCAGACTTCATGGGCAGCTCGATCGTCTTGACCAGGGGCATGCCCAGAATGTCTCGGTAGAATTCCACCGTGCGGGCCATGTCCCGGCAGACCAGGGCGATATGGTTGACGCCGCGGATGTCGAACTCGGTATTGGCGGGGGCGGGCATGGTCGTCGTCTCTCCGGCGAAGGTCAGGCGGTTAGCTGACCCCCTTGACCCGCCGCCGTCAAACCCCCTCAGCCACCGGCCCGCCGGCAGCAGCCGGACAGGACCTCCCCAGAGGGGGTCGTGACCACCGCCTCGTAGGGCGCGAGAAGGTCTGACATGCCGTCCGAGCAGCCTTCGGGGCGGCGGATCACCACCAGCTGGGCCAGGGCCCTTCCCGGCCCGGACAGGCGCTGGACGAAGACCCGGGGATCGCCCGTCGCGCCCCGCCGGGGGCTGGCGGTGAAGTCGGCGTCCTTCCGTCCGGGCCAGCTCATCCGGGCGCGTCCGCCCGCCGTCTTCAGCCCCCAAAAGGGTTCGGTTCCTGAGCACTGCAGGGGCGCAGGCGAGGGATCGGCGGCGGCGGACGCCAGCCGGTCGGCCGGGGCCCAGGCCGGGCGGTCGCCGGGTCCGGCCAGGACCTCCCAGGTCCCGCCGCCAGGACCCTCGGCCCAGCGCCCCGAGAGGATGAGGCCTGTGGTCCCCGCCGGCAGGCTTCCCGCCGGTCCGGACCCGGGCTCGGGGCCTGCGCTCAGCGTCACGGGGCTCGGCCCCGTCACGGCGTAACGGAAGCCAGGATCCGGCGTGCGCAGGCCCGCCCCGCCCGCCAGGGCCATGAGCCCCAGCCCGATGGTCAGCCGGACAAGGACCTTTCGGCCCACCTCAGGCCTTGCGCCGCATGACGCGCATGTCCGGCAGGCCAGCCCCCGGGGTCTCGATGCCAAGGGCCTGGATGATGCCCGAGAAGATCTCGGGCTCGGTCATGTTCCGCCCGGGCTCCGGGCGCCCCGACAGTGGATCGAAGCCGTAGGTCATCAGGGTGTCGGGATCGACGCCGCCCAGCATCTTGCCGCCGTTCACCAGGGGCGAGACGATCAGGGCGCCGTTGTTCAGGTCATGACCCGACCCGAAGGTCATGGCGCCAGCCGGGCGGTTCCGGCTGCGACCGAACTCTGTGGCCACATAGACAAGGCTGTGGTCCCAGTAGCTCTTGCCCCCGGCCAGTTCCTCGCTCTTCAGGAGGGTGATCAGCCGGTCCGTGACGCTCAGGACCCGGCTCCACATCAGGGACTGCACCTCCCGGTGGGCCTGGTGCGAGAAATCGAAGGCGATGGGCGTGTTGCGCATGTCACCCGCTGAGAGGCCGCCCCGGCCGAGGGCCGCGCCCTTGTTGAACACCGCCGACGTCTCCGGCCCCAGTGTGACGGTCGAGGCCACGCCGCAGCGGATCAGGAGGAAGGCCAGGGCCGCCTGGCTCTCAAGCGGGTCAAAGCCATAGGCCGGGAAGGCTTCGCGGACCTTCCTGGCCAGGGGCGACGACTTCAGGCCGTTGGCCTTCAGGGGCATGTCTTCGGAGTTTGGATTCACCATCAGCTGGGTGATGAGGTCCCCGCCCTCAATGTCCTTCAGCGGCGCACCGCGCAGCTCCAGCCAGCGCTTCAGGCGGACAGAGTCGCCAAAGGTGCGGACGAAGTCGGACTCGGGGTCCAGGGTCCCGTTCCGGAAGGCCCGCGCAGCTTCGAAGAGCTTGGCGTCGGGAGCCCCCGGCACGCCCTTTCGGCCATCGAGGGACAGGGGCCAGAGATTGGGCGAAGGCGCCCGCTCGCCATAGACCGAAGACGGCATGGAATCGTCGGTACCCCGGTCGGTGAAGGAAACCCCGTTCACCAGGTGGACGTTGGGGATGGGCTTCCCCGCACCGTAGGTCAGGGCGACGGCCTCCTGGAGGGTGCGGCCCCGCCAGGCGGCATTGCCGGTTACCGACCGGTGCTCGGCGACCCCGTGGTTGACGCTGGTCCCGGTGTAGGTCGCCACCATCATGTCCTGGCCATGACGTTTCACGAAGTCGGACTGGTTGGCGGTGAACGGGGCCGGGATGGCACCGATCGTCTTGCTTTCAAAGTCGATGGCCCGGAAGGGACCGCCGCCGGGCGACTGCACGAGTTGGTCAGGCCAGGCATTAAGGATTGAACCGTTGGCGCTCTCGGACTCCCGGACCGCCAGGAAGGAGTCGACGATCGAGCATCCCCCGGTACCGCACAGGACGATCAGGAAGCGGGGATCTGCGCCGCCGGGTGTGCGGGCGGCGCGGGCGAGGCCGGGGCCCGCCAGGCTGGCGGCAGCTCCGGCGAGAACGCCGCGACGGGAAGGGGTCAGGTTCATGGTGTCGCTTCCGGGTCAGTAGAAGGCCGCCTCGGCCGACGAGGCCAGGGCGAAGCAGGCGAGAAGGGTCTGTTCGGACTGTCCCCGGGCTGAACGGCCGGTGCGGCCCTCGACACCCTCGAGGAAGGCCGCCATCCGGTCGCGTTCGGCAACGGAGGCGTCACGCCGCAGGATGCGGTCGTAGAGGCGGTCGGTCAGGGCGTCGCGCCAGGCGCGGTCGGGGCGGCCCGAAGCGCGCTTGAAGAGAAGCGCTTTGGCAGGGTCCGCCTGGTCCTTCGCCACGCGGTTGGCGCAGACCTGCAGGGCCACGCGGTCAAAGGCGATCGGGCTGGCCAGGGTGGCCTGGTCGAGAGGCTGCATGACCCGCGCGTCGTAGGGGTCAACTCCGCCCAGAACGATGCGGAAGGCCTTGTTCGAGCAGTCATAGCGGGACAGCTCGCGGCAGATCTCGTCGCGGGGGATCTCAAAGGTCTCGGACAGGTCGCGGAGATAGCGCTCCCCGTCCTTGAACTTGATCCGGGGGTCGGTTGAGGCCGGGGCAGCCTCCTGGGCGCTGACGACCGCCGGGGCGAGGGCTGCGGCCGCCACCAGGGCCAGGGTCAGGGTCAGGGCGGCGAAAAGTCCGGGCATGCGCATGTCAGGGCCTTCCGTAGGCTTCGGTCAGGACCAGGGCGTGGAGCATGCGCTCGACCCGGTAGTTGAACTTGTCCGGCGCCTTGAGGCCCTTCCACATCAGGGCGAACTCGGTCTGGTCCGCCGGACTGGGCTCTCGGCCGACCATCAACTTCCAGTAGTCCCAGGTCACCTTCTGGGCGAAGGCGTCGGAGTTCGCAGCCACCTGGCTCCACTCCAGGAGATTAGCCACCTTCTGGCCGAAGATCTCCCCGGCCTCCGGGGTCTCGACCACCCGCGCCCCGTCGGTGCGGACGAAGTTCTTCAGGCGGTTGGGATTGTAGTTGTTGCGGATGATCCCGTCGTAGCGGGTAAAGGGATAGGTCAGGGGATCGAGGGTCGAGTGGCAGACGGCGCAGGCCGGGGCCGCAACGCCCTTGGCGTCATAGTCGATGGGCTCGGCCACGGCCGGGTGCAGGCCCTCCATCCGCGCCAGGTCAAGGCCCAGGTACTGCCGGTAGGCCACTGCTGCCGTGGTCCTCGGGATGGGCGTGAACATGGTGTTCACGGTGGAGAACCAGCGGGTGGTGATCATGCCCGCGCGCTTTTCCCGGGGCACGGTCTGGCCGGCCTGGCGCATGCCCTTGAAGTCGGCGTCGGCAACCGGCGCGAAGGTCGGCGGGTCGTCGCTCACGCGCTTCACGAAGTCCTGGCTGGTCAGCAGGCCGCGGACGTCCCGGTCGCCGGTATTCATCCAGGCGAACAGGTTGTAGTCCCACTCATAGTCGGCCAGGGGGATCGAGCCCGCCCGGGGGCCGGCCTTGATGCTGTCCTGCGGATTGATCTTGGCGTTGGCGAGGTTCCAGAGCACGCCGTTGACGCCCAGCCAGTAGGGCGAGCGCAGGCAGGTATCGAGCTGGCCCGAAATGCCTTCGCGCCAGGACGATTCACTGGGCAGGCGGCGGCGGAAGGCGTCGGTCTCGGCCCGCGTCGGCGAGCGGCCGCAGACGTCGAGCACGACCTTTCGCCAGGCGTGGACGGGATCGTACCCGCAGGTATTCCAGCGCCCGGCGGCGGCGCTGCGGGTCTGGCCCGGGGTGCAGCTCACGGCGGTTGGCCGGCTATCGCCGTTCTCGGGTGCCGACCCCTTCAGGATTTCGTCAAGGTTGGAGATCCCGTCGCCGTCAGCGTCCAGGGTCTCAACGGCCTTGAGGGCTGCCGGCAGGGCGGCGATGTAGTCGGCGTCCGACAGCGGGCGCGCGGCACCGGGCGCGAGGCGCGCAGCCACCTGGGCGCCGAACAGGTTCGGGGCCGGCGGGACGGTGTGGCAGGTCGTGCAGTTCACCACTGGCGAGGCGGCGCAGGCGTGAGCCGTCGGGTAGATCTTGCAGAACTCCATAGACGCCGGCGGCTTGGCCACCGCCTCGCCCCCAGGGCTGGCAAGACCCGCCGCCAGGGCAGAAAGCCCGACCGCAGTGGTCACCGCTGCCCACGCCCTCAGGCCCGAAAACCACCTTACGCGCCCAGACGTCATTCCTGGAATCCCCCCAAACTTATGGATTGATCCCTCGCATGCTGCGGGCTGCTGTCAAGTTAATGGCCTGCAGGAAACCCCCTGACCGATCCGCCCACCTCGGCTAGGAATAGGAAAACCACCGGTGGAGGAGACCAGGGGCCATGCAGATCGATCTTTCCGGGCGCGTCGCCCTCGTCACCGGCGGAGGCCGGGGCATAGGCCGGGCCATCTCCCTCTTCCTCGCGCAGGCCGGGGCCGACATCGCCGTCAACTACCGCTCCGACGCCGACTCTGCCGAGGAGACCGCCGCCGAGATCCGCGCCCTGGGCCGCACGGCCCGCATCTACGCTGCCGCGGTAGAGGACTTCGACCAGGACGCCGCCATGGCCGAGGCGGTGGTGCGCGACTTCGGGGGCGTCGACATCCTCGTCAACAACGCCGGCATCGCCAGCCGCGGCCAGTCAGTGGCCGACACCGACCCGGCCGAGATGGAGCGGGTGGTCCGGGTCCACGCCTTCGGCCCGCACTACCTCTGCAAGCTCCTGATCCCGCAGATGCGCACCCGGGGCCGGGGCGACATCATCATGATCTCGTCCGTCGCCACGATGGGCATGTCGGCCCGCGGCGGGCCCTACAACATGGGCAAGGCGGCCATGGAGGCCCTGGCCCTGACCATCGCCAAGGAAGAGCGCGCGCACGGCATCCGTTGCAACATCGTCGCCCCGTCCCTGACGGTCACCGAGATGGGAAAGCGCCTGACCAAGGCCACGACGGGCCTCGCCGACATCCATGAGCTGGACGCCCGCTCCCCCTTCGGCCGGGTCTCCACCCCCGAGGACGTGGCCGCCGCCGTGACCTGGCTGGTCTCGTCCGCCAACCCCTACGCCAACGGCCAGAAGATCAACATCAACGGCGGGGGCTGAGGGCTAGGGGCGCAGGACCCCATCCGCCAGCATGTCTAGGTGGCGGTCGATCAGCAGCTCAAGGTCCACCCAGGGAAAGTCCCGCCGGGCAAGCAATAACGAGACCAACCCGTGCATCCCGGCCCAGAGGCACTGGGTCAGCAGCCGGGTCTCGCCCGGCCGGGTCGATCCCGTCGAGACCAGCTGCGCCATGCGCGCCTGGAAATCCTC
>CAIWHQ010000306.1 GCA_903912465.1 uncultured Alphaproteobacteria bacterium
CCCCAGCAAACACCCCCGGGCAGGGCCAGTGCCCACACATCCATGCCTGCCCTTGCGGGTGGTGGCCTACCGGCGCCTGAGTGGCGCTGGTGGTGCTGGGCGGGGACATGGGCCTGGGCCTGGGCTTGGGTCTGGGAGGGGCGGTGGTGGGCTCCCGCAGGTGCCCACCCCCTCGGCGTGGGCGCTGCAGCGCTCACCGCCTTCCTCGCCGCTCTCTTTGTCTGCTTGATTCTGTTCCTCACCTTCGGCCGCTATGCCCGGAAGGAGACCGTGCCAGGGGTGATCCAGCCATCACAAGGGTCGGCGGCTGTGACCATGCTGTCGGGCGGCGTGATCTCGGAAGTCCTGGTGATCGAGGGCCAAAGTGTCACGCTGGGTGCGCCGATCCTGCGATTCGCAGCCGACCCGCGGGTCTCGAAGGATGGCGCCCGTCCCGTGGCGCTGTCCGGCCTGATCACAGAGGGCGCCAAGCGCGAGGCTGACGCCCTGTCCGACCAGGCCGATGCAGAGGCGCGGGCCCTCAGCCGATCGCTCGATGACCTTCGCGCCCGCCGAAGCGGACTTCGCGCCGACCAGGAGAACCTGACCCAGAGCCTCGCCCTACAGCGGGAGCGGGTGCGCCTGTCGGAAGAAACCTTGGCCGCCGGTCGCACCCTCTATGAGCAGCAACTCTTCGCCGCCCTCCAGCTGAGGCAGAGGGAGGAGGCCGTGATCGCCGCCCGCCAGGGCCTCGGCGCCCTGGAACGGCAGGTGCGCCAGAACCAGGCCCTGCTGGAGCAGGCCGATGCCGAAGAGGGGCGTCTGCAGGCCCAGAAAGCGCAGTCCCGGGCGGAGGTGGCCAGGGCCCAGGCCCAGTTCGACCAGCGCCGGGCAGAGCAGCTGGCGGCGGCGGGCACGGTCGTCGTGGCCAGCCGGTCGGGCCGGGTGGTCGCCCTGCAGGCGCGGCCGGGGGCGAGCGCCCTGCCCGGGCAGGCCATCGCCGTGATCGTGCCGGAGGGCGCGCCCCTGCAGGCCGAGCTCTGGGTCCCGTCCCGCGCCGCCGGATTCGTTCGTGTCGGTGCCCGGGTGCGGCTGATGTACGATTCCTTTCCCTACCAGAAGTTCGGAGTGGGGCACGGTCGGGTGATCTCCGTCGCCGGGGCCCCGACCAACCCCGCCGACCTGCCTGTGCCCATCGAGACGCGAGAGGCCCTCTACAGAATCGTGGTCCGGATCGACGACGCTGCGGTGAACGGCTATGGACGGAAGTGGGCCCTGGCCCCCGGTATGAGGCTGGCGGCCGACATGATCCTGGACGAGCGGAACCTCTGGGAATGGCTGCTGGATCCGCTGATCGCGGCCAAGCGCCGGTCCGAGTCCTGATCGGAGGCGGGCCATGGATTACCGAATCCTGCGTCAGTCGGAAGCCGCAGAGTGCGGTCTGGCCTGTCTGGCCATCGCCTCCGGCGCCCTGGGCGCGGAGATCGATCTCACGTCCCTGAGGCGGCGCTATCCGGTGTCGAGCCGGGGCCTGAACCTTGAAGAAATCATCCGCATCGCCGCGGCCCTGGACATGACCACCCGGGCGGTGCGCTGCGAGGTTGAGGAGCTGCGCGAGCTCCGGACCCCGGCGATCCTGCATTGGGGCCTCAACCACTTCGTGGTGCTGCTGAAGGTCACGCGGAAGGGAATCCAGGTTCAGGACCCCGCCAGGGGCGTCCGGATTCCCGACTGGAAGGAGGTGGACAAGATGTTCACCGGGGTCGCCCTGGAGCTTACCCGATCCCCCGCCTTCCGGCGCCGGAAGGAAAGGTCGGCGCTGAACCTGACCAGTCTGCTCGCCATCACCCCGGAGATCCGGAGCGCCTTCGTCCACACCCTGGTTCTCAGCGTCCTGCTGCAGGCCTATGTGATCGGCAGTCCCTTCTACATCCAGCTGGCCATCGACGAGGCGGCGCTGAAGGGC
>CAIWHQ010000307.1 GCA_903912465.1 uncultured Alphaproteobacteria bacterium
CCCGGTCCGGCAGGATGAAGCCCCGCTGGGCGGCCGCGCGAACCACCTTCATGGAGGTGTCCTGGTCGCCGTATCCCCGCACCAGGTCCACCAGCAAGGCCTGGTCGGTGTCGTTGTCATAGATGTCGTCCATGCCGAGGACGAAGCTGCGAAACAGGTCCAGGTTCCCGGTGTCGTAGAGGATCCGCGCGGCCTTGGTCGTGTCGCGCGCCTCGAATCGGGCCCGCTCCCTCGGACCGGTGTTCGGATCGCGGCCGAGGTCGAGGGTGGCATAGCCGGCCCGCTCCGCCGCCAGCTGTCCGTAGAAGGTGGTCCGGTGTCGCGCCGCAGCCCTGTAGAAGACGTCGGCAGCGTCGATCCCGGAGAGCGCCTCCACCGCCCGGCCCCGCCAGTAGAGCCCCCGGGCCAGGGTGATGGGCGAGGTCCCGACCCGGTCGATATGCTTGAAGTGCCCCTCCGCCAGTGCAGGATTCTTCAGCCGGGTCAGGGCGATCCATCCGGCATAGAATTCGGCCTCGACGGCGTCGGTGCCGGTTTTCAGGCCGGTGTTGGCGGCGGCCTCATAGGCACCCCGGGAGTCGCCGTTGCGGAGGGCCGCAAGGGTCATCTGGTAGCGTTCGTCCCAGATCCGCGCCCCCATTTCGTCGGACCAGACCTCCCTGGGGAACCGGGCCAGCTCCGCCCGGGCGAGGGTGTCCATGCCGGTCCGCCGATAGTGGGCGGCCTTTTCGTAGGCGAGGCCCGGCGCATAGGCCACGGAGGTGGGGAGGGCGTCGGCGAGGGCGAGGGCGGCGGGCGACTTCTGGCGGAAGGCGATCCGGGCCAGGGCCAGGGCCTGCTGGTCGGCGGGCAGGAGGGGGATGAGATCCCGGGCGGCGGGCCCCTGGGCCCCGAAGAGCAGCATGTCAGCGCGCCGGACGTGGTCGTCCTGGGTCAGGACGTCGCCAAACCGGCCCATCATGGTGCGCTGGACGTCCAGTTCGAAGGGGCGCCCCCGCCAGGCGCCGCGGATCAGATCGGCTGCAGCCCGACTGTCTCCGGACGCCCTCTGGGCGGCGGCCAGGGCCATGACCCCCTGGGGGGTGGCCGGCGGCTCGCGACCGAACCAGGCAATGACCTGGCGAGGCGGCAGGCCGGAGGTCTCGATCAGGCGTTCAGCCGCCTGGCGCCTGCGCGCCGGACGCGGCCAGTCCGCCATCTCGCGAAGGGACCGGTCCACCTCCTCGAAGCCGAGGCTTGGGCCATTGGTGTCGAGGAGCACCCAGCGGCCCAGCTGCCGGGCGGCAGGCTCGGAAATACGGGCAAGGGCGTCCTGGGCACCGCGCAGGTCGCCCCGCCGGGCATCTCCGATGACCTCCTGCAGGGCGGCCGCGTCGGCGTTGCTGATGTAGGCCGAGCGGGGCGGCTCGGGGAACGAGGGCACCAATGCCGGGGTCAGCGCCTGGGGCCCCGATGTGGGGGCGGGCGTGCCGACGACGGGCAGGGGGGAACCGACCGGCGGCGCGCCGGGAATCGCCGGCGCCTGCGCATCCGAGGCGACCGGGACGACGCCCAGCCCAACGACCAGGCCGGTCGCGACAATCCGTCTCAACGCGCGCTTCAACATTCCACTCCGCCAGCGGCCTGGCCCGAACCCCGACTCAATCGGTTGCGGCGGGGGGGCTGTCGGCCATAATGTCCGCCCCTGACCCTAGGTCGCAACCGGCGGCCGCGTTCTTACGGTATTCTGTATCCCATGTCTGATCCCTTGTTCAGGGGCGTCTTCCCGGCCCTCGTGACCCCTTTCCGGGGCGGCGAGGTCGACGAAGCTGCCTTCATCCGCCTGGTGGAGCGCCAGATCGAGGGCGGCGTGCACGGGCTCGTGCCGGTCGGCACGACGGGCGAGACCGCCACCCTGAGCCATGACGAGCACCGCAGGGTCGTCGAACTCGCGGTCCAGACTGCGGCGGGGCGGGTCCCCGTGATCGCCGGCGCCGGATCGAACTCCACCGCCGAGGCCATCGAACTGGTGCGCCACGCCAAGCAGATCGGCGCCGACGCGGCCCTGGTCGTCACGCCCTATTACAACCGTCCCAGCCAGGAAGGGCTCTACGCCCACTACGCGGCCATCAACGACGCCGTGCAGCTGCCGGTTCTGGTCTACAACGTGCCGACCCGGACCAGCGTCGACATCTCGGACGCCACCCTGGCCCGACTGAGCGCCCTGCCCAACATCGTCGGGGTCAAGGATGCGACCGGCGACCTCGTGCGGGCCACCCAGCAGCGCATTACCTGCGGACCGGACTGGGTCATGCTGTCGGGGGACGACCCCACCGCCCTTGGCTACATGGCCCATGGCGGCCATGGCTGCATCTCGGTCTCGGCCAATGTCGCGCCGGTGCAGGTCTCCGCCTTCTACAAAGCCGCCCTGGCCGGCGACTGGGAGACCGCCCGCCGTTGGCAGGACGGACTGCTGCCCCTGCACCGGGCCCTGTTCACCGACGCCTCGCCGGCACCCACCAAATATGCCCTGTCCCGGCTGGGGCTTTGCGAGGAAACCGCGCGCCTGCCCATCACTCCGGCCTCAGAGGCCTCGCGCCACGAAGTGGATGCCGCCCTCGCCGGGGTCGGCCTCGTCTGACGCCGCCCGCCATGAAGCTCATCGCCGAAAACCGCCGCGCGCGATTCGACTACTTCCTCGAGGAGACCTTCGAGGCCGGCCTCGCCCTGACCGGGACGGAGGTGAAGTCCCTGCGCAATGGCCGGGCCAACATCGCCGAGTCGTATGCGGCGGTGGAGGGCCAGGACATCTACCTGATCAACGCCGACATCCCGCCCTATGCCCAGGCCAACCGCTTCAATCATGAGCCCCGCCGGCACCGGAAGCTGCTGTTGCACCGCAAGCAACTGGACAGCCTGATCGGCTCTGTCCAGCGCGAGGGCCGGACCCTGATCCCGACCAAGCTATACTGGAATGAAAAGGGCCTGGCCAAGCTGGAACTGGCCCTGGCCAAGGGCAAGAAGCTGCACGACAAGCGTGAGACCTCGGCCGAGCGGGACTGGCAGAGGGACAAGGCCCGCCTGCTTCGGGACAAGGGCTGAGGTGGAGGCCGACGACGTCGCCCGACTCGAGCGCGCGACCGTCGCAGGCGTTGCACCGCGCCGAGTGGTGGAGCGGGACGGCTGGATTCTGGGCCTCGACGACGGACCCATGGGCCGCGCCCGCTCTGCGGCGCCCCTTGCGCACGAACCGCCACCGCCGGTGACCCCGGCCCTGGTACAGGCCTATGCCGGCGAGGGCCTGCCGGCGTCCTTCCGGGTTCCGGACCTCGCCCCCCTGTCTCCCGTGATCCGGCACCTCGCCGAGGCGGGCTATCGTCCCTCAGAGCCGACCTGGATGATGACCGCCGGGTCCGGGGTGGTCTCCAGCTTCGCCAACCCCGGGGTCGGGGGACCCTGGCCGGTCCTGCTGGCAGTGCCGGACGAGGACTGGGTGGCGACCTTCTGCGGACCGGGCTTCGATGCGGATGAGGGCACCCGACGCGTGGCCCAGTTGTCGCGCTCTCCCGGTGCCCGATTCGCTGCCGTTCGCGAGGGCGACCGGACCCTCGCGGTCGGTGTCCTGTCCCGCGCCGGCGGCGTAGGCGGGATCCACGGCATGCGCACCGCGCCCGACCAGAGGGGCAGGGGCCACGCGGGCCGCATCCTCGCTGCCTTCGCCCGACAGGCCGCCGCCTGGGGGCTGGAGGACCTGGTGCTGCAAGTCGAGGCCGGAAACCCGGCCCGCCGCCTCTACCGCGCCGCCGGGTTCAGTGAGCTGTGGCGCTACTGGTACTGGCGATGAGGCTCAGAGCCTGAGGGTCATGAAGACGCTGAAGGGATCGGGGCCATAGGTGTCAAAGGGCCCGCAGGTCGTGAACCCGACGCTCTCGTAGAGGGTGCGTGCCGGAATGAAGCCGTCGACCGAGCCGGTCTCCAGCCAGAGCACCGCAAGGCCCAGGCCCCGGGCCTCCGCCAGGATGTGATCCAGGATGGCCCGGCCAACGCCCTGGCCGAGGAAGGCGTCCGCTACCCGCATGGACTTGATCTCGCCATTCTCCGCGTCGATCCGGCGAAGCGCGCCCATGCCTGCGACCGTCTCGCCGCTCCAGGCACTCCAGAACCGGATGGAAGGCGCCTTCAGCCCGTCGAGGGCCAGGGCGTGGACGCTCTCCGGCGGGCTCTGGTCGTGCATGCCGGCGAGGTGACGGGCCACAAGGTCCCGGACTGGCGGGCGCGAAAGGTCGTCCAGCTCGAAGCGGAGGGCGGGGGGCGGGGTGACTGTCCTTGTCATGACCCAAGGCTTCGCCGGACGCCCACCCCTGTCAACCGGCCTGTCGAGGCTGGGGCCGGGAGGCCCTCTGATCGCCTCGTCCGCAGCCGTACCTGCCCGCACGGGAGCAGGGCTTGATCCCTAGCCGGACAGGCTAGAGACCTCACCCTGATACGATGCCCGACCGCGCCTCAGAACCGGTAGGTAAGTGCCGCGCGCCAGGATGTCCCGAGGATCGGTCGGGCCAGGTAGTAGCGGGCCCCCGCGTCGCCGGAAACAAACTGGCCGGCCCGGGGATTGCCCTCGGTCAGGCCGATGACGTTGGTCAGGTTCACCCCGGCAAGCGATACCGCCATCCGGTCATTGATATTCCAGCGCGCGTTGAGGTTGATCACCGTGTACTCCGCCAGGGACTGGCTGTTCGCCACGTCAGCAAAGCGCTTGCTGTAATACTCGACCGGCAGTTCGAGACGGACCGCGCCCTCCAGGAGGTTGACTGCCGGGACGAGCCGGACCCCCACCTTCGGGACACGGATCAGCTGGTTTCCGGCGAAGTCACGGACCGTCGGAATGCCGCCCACGTTCTCGGTGAACCGGAAGCTGTCGTACTCGGGATTTTGCCAGGAGACTGCGCCTGAGACATCCCAGCTCTCCATAGGCTTCAGCACACCCTCGACTTCAACGCCAACCGTATTGGTCGAGCCATAGGCGACGCGGGTCGTGAAACTGTTGGTGGCGCTGTTGAACACGTTGTCGTTGAACCGGATGTTCTCAAAACGGGTCTGGAACGCCGTGGCGAAGAGGTTGAAGGCGTCGGTCTGCCACTTCAGCCCTGCCTCGATCATCTGGACAGGGGTCTTCTTGATGTCCGTCCGGAGGGCGTCCCCGGGGCTGCCCTGGAATTCCGATGGCGCGGGTAGGCGCACGGTGTCGGTGTATCGGGCGAAGACGCCGAGCCCTTCCTCAAACTGGTAGTTGGCGCCCACGGTCCAGCTCAAGCCTGAGTAGTCGCGATCGATGGGAGTAAAGACTCCCGTCCCGGTGATCACCTGGTTGTCGGCAAGGGTTCCGGCGACACCCAGGTCCACGGTCTGCTTGCCTTCGACGGAGCCGGAGAATTCGATCCGCTCCTGACGCACCCCCGCGTCAATGCGGAACTGGGGCGTCACCTGCCACTCATCGGACGCATAGAAGGCGAGTACCCGGGCGTCGATGGCGGCGTTGTCGAACAGCGACCCGTAGCGGAGGATGCCGTTCTCAGTGACCCGGCCGACAATGCCGCCGGCGGCGTTTACCGCCACGATGTCAAGCTTGCGGGCCTGGTCACGCACCTCCAGGTTGGACGTGGCCATGTACCGGTCATAGTCGTAGCTGTAGTCCGAGACATAGCTGCCGATGGCGATGTCGTGAGTCTGGCCCGCGAGTTCGAACATCCGGACGAGGCGGAGATCGTTGGTGAACTCCGTGAGGGGAACCGAGACGCTGAGGAGATTGCCGCTGACCACAAGGCCATTGCCATTGGCGGTCACCGGGTCGAAGGCGGCTCCCGAGGTGGCGTAGCGGTACTGGACGTCCACGGCCCCCGGGAAAGCGGCGAGGGCGGCATTGCGAATGCCGTTCAGACGGCCGGTCGCCGTCTCGATGTTGCCCGTCGGGAAGAGCCCGTTGCGGAGGATGTCGCTGGTCCGGTAACGGCCGGTGTTCTGCAGGCGCCACCCAGCGCCGACCTCCAGGTCCAGCCCGACCGTGATCGCCGTCAGGCTCACATCTGTGCCTTTGCCGAGGTCGAAGGCGAAGGGTCCGTTCACGTTCCGGAAGCTTACCAGGCGGTTGTCCGGGCCGGCCAGGGTCCCGTAGTTGGCGTCGAATCCAGGAACGCCTGCGGGTTCCTGCTTGCCATTGAAGGTCAGCGGGACCGGCAGGAGGAACCCAATGTTGTCTGCGATGTGCTTGACGTTGACGTCGAGGCGGCCGGACTCGAATGTCTTCGACAGTCCGATCCGGACCTGCCCGCCCTTGTTCTGGGTAAAGCCCGGGCTCCGGACGCCCTCGTCTGAGCGGTAGAAACCGCCCAGGGTCAGGCCCCAGCCATCTGCCAAGGGCGCGCCATACCAGAAGTCCGCCCGGTACATGCCGTAGTCGCCCACCGTGGCCTTCACCAGGCCCTCTGCAGTCTCGCCGGCCTTGCGGGTGATGAAGTTGACGGTTCCGCCGGGCGAGTTGGAGGCGAAGATGGAGGCGGGACCGCCGCGAACGGCCTCAACGCGTCCGATGGTCTCGTCGAGCCGGAAGGATTGGTCGGCGTTCAGCCAGCCCAGTCCGCCGTCGTGCTGGATGGTGAGGCCGTCTTCCTGGATCGTCACCGAGGAGTAACCGTCTGTCGGAATGCCCCGGGTTCGCACGTTGTTGGAGGCTTCACCGCCGGAGGCCTCAACCCAGAACCCGGGGATGGCCTTGAACACTTCTGCTGTGGACATGGGTGCCTGGAGCCGCAGGGCGGCTTCGTCCAGGGTGGTGATGGCGTAGCTGGCTTCGACCCGACGTCGGTCGAGGGTCCCGGCGCGACCCGTGACGATCAGTTCGTCGATCTGGGAGTCCACCCGGTCGGCGGGTGCGGCATGGGAAGGTGACACACCGGCGGAGACCGCCATGACAGCGACGCCACTGAGGAGAAAAACGGACAGACGCATGGTGAC
>CAIWHQ010000308.1 GCA_903912465.1 uncultured Alphaproteobacteria bacterium
ATCTTCCATGTCCACGGCCTGTTCGTGGCCCTCCACTGCGCCTTCCTGTCAGGCGGCCCCATGGTCTGGCTCAACCGCTTCGAGGATGCGGCCGTCCTGGAAGGCCTGTCCCGGTCAACGGTCATGATGGGGGTGCCAACCTTCTACACCCGGCTTCTCGCCAACCCGGGCCTGACCCGGGAGGCGGTGGCCCACATGCGGCTGTTCGTCTGCGGCTCGGCACCCCTCCTGGAGAGCGCCTTCGAGGCCTTCGAGGTCAGGACGGGCCACCGGATCCTTGAACGCTACGGCATGAGCGAGGCGGTGATCATCACCACCAATCCGCTCGTGGGCGACCGCATCGCCGGTTCCGTGGGCTACCCCCTGCCGGGCGTCGAACTTCGCATAGGGGGCGGTGAAGCCACCGGGGTCATCGAGATCCGGGGCCCCAGCGTCTTTTCGGGTTACTGGCGCATGCCGGAGAAGACCCGGGAGGAATTCACGGCGGACGGCTTCTTCATCACCGGCGATGTCGGCCGGGTCGATCCTGACAGCCGGCTCTGGATCTCGGGCCGGGCCAAGGACCTGATCATCTCCGGCGGCTACAATGTCTATCCCAAGGAGGTGGAACTGATCCTCGATGAGCTGCCCGGGGTCCGGGAGAGCGCCGTGATCGGGGTTCCCCACCCGGACTTCGGCGAGGGCGTGGTTGCAGTGGTCGAGGCAGAGGGCCGGGCTCTGGACGAGGCCGACCTCATCGCCAGGCTTCGCAGCCAGCTGGCACCCTACAAGACCCCCAAGCGCGTGATCTTCGTGGACACCTTGCCAAGAAACGCCATGGGAAAGGTCCAGAAGGCCCATCTCCGCCAGACCTGGGGCCACCTCTTCAAGTGATCACAAGCCAGTGAGGCCCGATTGACCGGCGCCCCGCCCTGTGAACTATTCGTAACGATTGATTGACCTTAGGGGGCCGGTCGAATGGGCGCGGGCTTTCTCGTACTGACGGTTCACTTCATCGGCGGGATCGTCGGCGGCTGCATGCTGTGCAACCTGCTGCGGTCCGCAGACACGGGCCCCTTCGGCAACGCCCTTCTGGGCGCTGTGGGGGGCGTCTGCGGGGCGGGTGTCGTGTTCGCCCTGTCACCGGCCTTCGGCACCCTCCCGGGCCTGTCCGGGCCCCTGGTTGCAGGCATCCTCGCCGGCGGCGTCACGGTCATGCTGGCCGGCCTCGGCGTCAACGCGCTTCGCCGCCGCGCCTGAGGCGACCTCAGCTGTTCCCGTAGCTCACCGCCATGCCGGCGCGGACATCCTGCTGCACGCCGTACTGGGGGAAGGGATAGCGGAAGCCGTTGCGCGCCAGGGCCTTCATGCCGGCCAGGGCCTTGAAGAGGTACTCCGGCGGGGTCGCCATCAGCATCTCATCATCGAGCACACCCCCGTAGCGGCGCTCGGCGAAGCAGGGGATGGAGAGGCTGGGCGTCCGGGTGGTCAGGGCCCGGCCCCAGGAATCGGCGCAGGCGGACTCGCCCACCACGCCCCAGTCGAACCGCTTGTAGCCCGACCATTGCAGGCCGTTGATGAAGTACATCATGGCCCCCGGCGTCGCGTAGAAGAGGGCGATGTCCGGTTCGCCGAGCCGGCCGCTGGCCAGGGGCGAGACCGCAAGCGCCTCGAACTGCCCGTCCGGGACGCAGTGCATGGCCGCCTGGTGCGCCGCCGCGCCAGCCTCGTCCTCGAACCAGAC
>CAIWHQ010000309.1 GCA_903912465.1 uncultured Alphaproteobacteria bacterium
AGGGGGTAGCTTGCAGCCTTCATGGCGGACTTACCGGTTCAGGGGGCATAGCTGGACCGGCCCTGGACGCCCCAGCGGCCGTCCTGGAGGGTCACGATGTAGATGGAATCAAAGGCGCTGATCAGGCTCCCGTCCGGCCGGAAGCGGGCGAAGCGGGTGTCGAACTGGACCTTGTCCGGCCCGGCGTGGATCACCTCCCGGCGCTGCCAGGCCGACCGGCCCCACTCCGAAAGCGCCACGCCGGCGTACATGGCGTCCGTCACCTGCTCCGGAGCCAGTATGTTCACCCGGCCCGAGGCGAACCGCACATGGGGGAAGTTGAAGCTGGCCCGCACGCCGTCTGCATCCCGGGCGTTCCAGGCCGCCATGAAGGCGTCGAGCACATCCTGGGCAGCCTCCACCTGGTCGGCGAAGGCAGCGTGTTGGGGACGAATGGACGGTCGCTCGACCGATGGGTCTGTCATGCCTGTGTCCTCCCAAGCGCCCTCTTCCTAGGGAAGTCCACCCGCGCCCGGCAGGCAAGCCCCTCAGAACACCTTTCGGAAACTGATCTCCAAGACCCGACCTACAGGATCGAGAATGTCCTCGGCATACCCCGCCGGAACGGCCCCCTGAGTGTCGCGGACCTTGAGCTTGGCGTCGAACAGGTTGTCCACGGCAAAGCTTACCCGTGCGCCCTTCAGCACCGGCCAGCGCCGGACGAGGTCCGGGGTTCCGGTGAAGGTTTCGAAGAGGCGGATGTCCACCGTGGCCAGGTCCGAGAAGGACAGGTCGCCGTCCGGCGTCGCGCCCCGAACCCATGTTCCGCTCTTCCAGGAGGTGCTCAGGCGCGCGCCTCGACCCTGCCGGAAGACGCCCGCCTGCAGCTCGATGGCATTGGCCGAGGTCCCGCCCCGGGTGCCCGCGGCCGAACCCTCAAGGAGGTCAAACACCGGCCCGCCCTGCCGGACCAGGATCCGGTCGGTGAGTACGGCCGTGTGGTAGAGCGACACCTGCCATCCGGGCCTCCCCGGCGGGCCACCCATACCAGGCCCGCCCATCATGGCCATGGGCCGGCCGCCGCCGCGCGCACCCGGCGGCGGGCCCCCGGAGCCCCCACCGCGCGCCGGAGGGCCTGCGCCCGGACGCCCCGTCGCCGGGCCCTGGCCGCCAAACCAGTTGAAGCCCCAGCGGATCTCCTCGCGGTCGCTGCGCAGGAAGTTCACGGGGCGGACGTCAACGACAGCGAGCTGCCCACTCTGGTCCCTCAAGAACCGCTCGGGGAAGGCGGCCTGGACCTCCGCCGTGGCTGCTGGCAGGGCCGAGGCCGGATCGTCGGCCCGGCTGAGGGTGTAGCTGACCGAGAAGTTCAGCTCCCGGTCAGCGAAGGGCTTCCAGTTGACCCCCAGGCGCGTGGCATCCCTCTGGTCGCTGCGCAGGGAAGGATCGCCGCCGGAGACCTGCACCACCTCGACAGTCTCGCTGCGCACATAGTCGAACACCCTCACCCCGGTCGTGACGGTCCGGGGCGCGCCCAGCTGGACCAGGGTAGGGGGCGACTGGTCCCGGCTGAAGGAGGCCAGCAGGGTCAGCCGGTCGACGGGCGACCAGTTCACCCCGCCGCCCACCGTGGCCAGGGTCCCGGCGTCGGACAGGCTCTCGCCCTGCAGGTTGAAGTTCAGCGAGACGTCGCCAAGCCGGCCCCACCCCTCGACATCGCGACGCAGGAGGGGCGTATCGAGGCTGGCCTGGGCGCTGACACCCGTGCGGGAGAGGTCTGTTTCACGCTCCACCTCCCTGCGGACCGAGCGCGAGCTGAGCCAGTTACCGGACGCCCCCGCGCGGGCTGAAAGGAAGAGGGGACCGGCCGGAAGTTCGGCGATCGACCCTGCCGCCAGGGCCTGCACCTCGGCCCCCGCAGTCCGCGAGCGAGTCCGGTCAGGGGCGAAGGCGGGAAGGTCCGCAGCGCCAGGGGCATAAGGATTGAAGGCCGCGTCCCCAGCCGCAAGCCGGGCCTGGGCTGGCCTTGTATCCACCCCCCCGTCGGTCCGGCCGACCACATCGGCCAGGTCGAGGCCGCTGGTGAGGGAAAGACGCCAGCCGTTACGGGCGCTGTTGAGGCCAAAGCCCAGGCGAGCGCTCCAGTCCTCTGAGGACTGGCGGATTGCGCCCCTGGAGGCATCGCGGCGCAGCAGGTCCACAGGACCCGCAAAGGGCGACCAGACCCCGCCGCCGGGAACGGTGAGGCTGTAGGCCGGCCGGCCCTGGAGAGACTCGGAACTGCCGGCGCCGATCACCGCGTTGAAGGTCGCGGTGGTCCCGGGCGAGGCGCTTCGGGCCACCACCCCGTTAAGTGTCAGGCGGCGGGTCTCGGGCGTCAGGGTTCGATAGGCACCTTCGTCCGCCGGCGGGACCTGGCCCGCGAGGGCCGCGACCTCATCGAGGGTCGGCGGCCGGGAGGCTGCAATGGCGGGAAGGCCAGCGAGGGTCACGGGACCACCCGCAAGGGCGCTGAGCGCCGGATCGATCTGTCCACCGGGACCCCGGCCCCTGTAGAGGCCGGAGGGGGTGAAGAGATCGGTCGCACCGGTCGGGGGAATGTCCCGCTCGTCCTCGGTCACCGCCGAGGCGCCCGACAGCTCAGCCTTCAGTTGGGTCCGCTGGTCGCCATCGATCCGGAACAGTCCGGCCTCGAGCTCCCGGGTGACCGTTCCGCCTGCCGTGGCGGCCTCGATGTCAACCTCGGTCGTGACGGCCCGGAATGTCTTGCGCGTGATGAAATTGAGCACCCGCTGGTCGGCGGTATAGCCGTACTTGAGGGCCGCCTCCTCGGGCAGGACGTCGACGCGCACGATGGCTTCCGGAGGCAGGTCGCGGAGTTCCGAGAACCCCGAAATCCGGGCCCCGTTCAGGAGGACGACCGGCATGCCTCCGCGGCTGCGGCCCCGGCCGGACTGGGTCTGCGGTGCCAGCTGGGCCACCAGTTCGGCGACGCTGCTGACGCCGTAGGACTGGATCTCGGCCTCATTGATCTGCAGCTCGGGCTTGATATCGCCGAGGACGGCGCCCGCACCGTTCGCCGGTGCCTCCACGACGAGCTCATCCACGACGGTCGCATCGAGGACAGGCGGGGGTGGGGCGGCCATTGCAGGCGCTGACACCGCGGTCGCGGCGAGCAAAGGCGCCGCGAGGGCCGCAATCAGACGCTTTGACACAGGCTTGGCTTTCCGGATGTCCTGTCGCGGACCCCGGTGGAAATAGGGGATAGCGACAGCAAGTCCAACGCCTCGCCACCGAAAATCCGTTGGCGGGAGCCGTCAGGCCTGTCGGAGATGGAACCTGACGCCACAGATCTCCACGCGGTCGGAACTGGCGGCGAGGCCCCTGGCCCGGGCGCGGCGGACCACTTCCGCCAGGTCGCGGACTGTCAGGTCCACCGCCGAGAGACCCGGGCCCCTGCCGTCGGAGGGTGCGACAAACCTCAGGCTGGCATTGTTCAGCCTAACGACGGGGTCGCCCCCGGACATCTCCAGGGGTGACCCGGTGACCACACTCCACAGTCGCGCGGCGGCGATGGGATCGTCGGCCTGA
>CAIWHQ010000310.1 GCA_903912465.1 uncultured Alphaproteobacteria bacterium
GGCGGAACTGCGTTAGGTTCGATCAGGGAGCAAGTCGTCGCATGGATCCGGAAACCACCTTGTCCGACCCGGGGAAGAGTGGCACTGATATTTGGATCATTCTGCGGCAGTAATAGTGTCAGACGTGTCTAGGTCGCATTTGGCTCTACTAACTGCGGATTGCAGAGCACGAGGTCTAAACTCCAATATGAAATTCCGCCTCCCCCTCCTCGCCCTGGTCACCGGACGCCGCATGAGTGCGGACTTCGTGATTATGGAGGCCCTCGTCCTGGCCCCCGCGGTGGGTACCCTGGTCGCCTGGGGGATGACCTTCCTCCCGGTGGAGCGCTGGGTCGGGGGCGCAGCAGCCTCGGTGGTCGGGTTAGGCCTGATCGCCGCCTACGGTGCCGAACTGCGACGCCTGAACGTCTGAGGGACTTGGCTTGTAGCACCGGCTACAATATGCCACAAATGTAGCAACCGCTACATTCCGGAGCTCGGGCCATGACCTTCTTCCGCCTGTTCCTCATCGCCACCCTGGGCGTCATCACCGTCTACACGGCGATCGTGATCGCCAATCACGGGCTGACCCTTTTCCCGGTCTTCTTTGGGGACATGGCGGCCATGGGCTGGGCGGGGCAGTTCAACCTGGACTTCATGTTCATGCTGGCCCTGTCGGCAATCTGGACCGCCTGGCGCAACGGCTTCTCCCCCGCTGGCCTGGGCCTGGCCGTGGTCGCCTTCTTCGGCGGGACGCCCTTCCTCGCCATCTACCTGCTCTATCTCCTGGCCCGGACGGGCGGCGACCTGCGCCGCGTGCTGCTGGGCGACGCCCGCGCCTGAACCGACCAACACGGAGACCGCCCATGAGCGCCCCCACCGATCCCGCCGCTGTCGTCGATGCCTTCCTGGCCGCCATGGAGGCCAAGGACTATGCCGCCGCCGCCCCCTTCGTGGCCGAGGACTGCCACTATGAGAACATGAACGCCCCGGGCACCGTGCATGTGGGCCCGGCCGGGGTGGTGGCCTTCCTGGAGCCCTTCTTCGCGCCGATCTCCAAGAACGAGTTCCATGTCCTGCGCCGGGCCGTGGCCGGGCCGGTGGTGTTCATGGAGCGCCTGGACCGGCACCTGTTCGGCGCCAAGTGGGTGGAGCTGCCGGTCACCGGCGTCTTCGAGGTCAGGGATGGCAAGATCGTCTTCTATCGTGACTATTTCGACGCCCAGGTCCTGACGGCCCAGCTGGCGGGCTAGGGGCCCTTGCCTCGGGTCGGGGTCTCCTGGACGCGGCGAGCCTCAGCTTCCCGCCCCTAGCCAGGGCCGCCTGGATCGGCCACCTTACTTCCTGCGCGCCAAAGCCGCCCCGGTTTGACCGCAAAGCCAGGGTAGGGGGATATGTCTGACGCAGTCGATCTGACGGGCGGCCCGCAGGGGTTAGCTTACGCCCCCTCCGGTCGCCTTTGGGCTGCAGGCGCGCCTCTCTGGACAACGGCGTCTCTATTTGCCTGGGCGCAGAGAAATTCCCAAATTGGCGCGAGAGGAGAATATAGATGTTTTTTGAAAAGCAATCCCTTTCTCCCCTGATTTTATATTCTGTGGTATTGTTCGGAATCCTGAGTTCTGTTGTTGTTTTTTTAAAAGCGCCTAATATTTTCGAATTGACTGTAGAAGAATGTATTGTTTTGGCGGTATGGGCTATTTTTATTGCCTCTATATTGGGATTTATGTTCTCCTTGCGCTTGGACACAGAGGTCTCAGACGGGAATTTGTCGATCAAATTTTGGCCGTTCAGTCGTTTGTCGATTCCAATTTCTGACATAACGCGGGCAGAGATCATGAAATACAAACCGACTGCATTCTTCGGTTGGGTTATTCGCCCGGGCCTCGATGGGACGATCTACAGTATGCGGGGGCAATCCACCGTCAGGATCGTCAGGCATGGGGGTTCGGTGATTTATGTTGGAACCGAAAAGCCCGAAGAACTTCTTCAATCCATTCGCAAGTGATCGCCCGGATAATCCGTTCGGGCGCACCGGGTGGGGCGATGGAATGGCGGTTCGGGCCCTGGGCCTCTCCTCTAGAGCTGGCTGCGCTCCCAGGGTTCACAGCGGTTGGGCCAGGCTGAACGCGGCTTCGACCCGGGTGCGCCCGCCCCTCTGGTCTTTTGGCCTCCGCGCGGGCATATGAAGCCCATGAGCCAGAGCCCCGCTTTCTTCACCGCTGTCTCCCGTGGCCTGCGCGGTCGCTGCCCGCACTGCGGCGATGGGCATCTGTTCCGGTCCTACCTCAAGGTGAACCCGACCTGCCCAGCCTGCGGGGTCGACCTGGCGCGCTATCCGGCGGATGACGGCCCGGCCTACTTCACCATGCTGATCGTCGGCCACCTGGTGATCGCGCCGCTCCTGTTCATCCCCTGGGTCTGGCAGGCCTCGCCGGCAGTGGTCATTCCCGTGTCCCTGGTCTTCCTGACCGCGGTGACCCTGAGTTTCCTGCCCTGGGTCAAGGGCGCCTTCATCGGCCACATGGCCTACCTGCGCGCGACAGTCGACCAGGCCGCGGTGCACACGGCCGACCAGGCCTGACCGCAAGGCCGGGGGGAGGGGAGAGATGACCGACGCCGCACCCTCCATGGGCGCCCCGCCGGCGCCTTCCGAGCCTCCGGTCCTGACGCCCCTGGCCCGGATCCGGGCCATACTGGGCGGTGCCGCCGGCAATCTGGTGGAGTGGTACGACTGGTTCGCCTACTCCTCCTTCGCCCTCTACTTCGCCCCGCACTTCTTCCCCAAGGGGGACACGACGGCCCAGCTGATGCAGGCCGCGGCGGTCTTCTGGGTGGGCTTCCTGGCCCGGCCCTTTGGCGCCTGGCTGACCGGCCTCTATGCTGACCGGGCTGGCCGGCGGGCGGCCCTGACCCTGTCGGTCACCCTGATGTGCGCCGGCTCCTTCGCCATCGCCCTGTTGCCGGACTATTCGGCCTGGGGGCCCCTGGCGCCCATCTGCCTGGTGGCGGCGCGCCTGGTCCAGGGCCTGTCCCTCGGCGGCGAGTACGGCGCCAGCGCCACCTACATGTCGGAGATGGCCGGCAAGACCCGGCGCGGCTTCTGGTCGAGCTTCCAGTTCACCACCCTGATCATGGGCCAGCTGACGGCCCTGGCCGTGCTGATCCTGCTGCAGAACCTCCTGCCCAAGGCCGACCTCGAGGCCTGGGGCTGGCGCATACCCTTTGTTGTCGGCGGCCTGCTGGCGGTGGTGGTCTTCGTCATCCGCCGGGGGATCCACGAGAGCCCCGCCTTCCTGGCCGCCCAGGCCCAGGGCGTGGAGCGCCTGGGCGCCGTCCAGATGTTCCGGCGCTTCCCCCGGGAGACGGCGATGATCTTCGTCCTGACCTCGGCCGGCTCGCTCGCCTTCTACGCCTACACGACCTACATGCAGAAGTTCCTGGTCAACACCACGGGCTTCACCAAGGACACGGCCACCGCCATCAGCGCGGGATCGCTGGTGGTCTACATGCTCATCCAGCCCCTGTTCGGCCTGGCCTCGGACCGGATCGGCCGCAAGACCACCCTGATCTTCGCCTTCGGCGCCGGGGCCCTGGCCACCTTCCCGGTCATGAGCGCCCTGTCGGGGATCGGCTCGCCCTGGATGGCGCTGGCCCTGGTGGTCCTGCTGCTCTTCATCCTGTCGGGCTATACGGCGGTGAACGCCATCCTCAAGGCCGAGCTCTTCCCTGCCCATGTCCGCGCCCTGGGGGTGGCCCTGCCCTACGCCCTGGCCAATTCCCTCTTCGGCGGCTCGGCGGAGTATGTGGCCCTGGCCTTCAAGAAGGCGGGCGCGGAGAGCGGCTTCTACGCCTATGTGGCGATCGTGATGGCCATCGCCTTCCTCGTCGCCCTGCGCCTGCGCGACACCCAGAAGCAGAGCCTGATCTTAGAGGACTAGGCGGGGGGATAGAGCCCCAGCTCTGCCCGGGCCTTTCGCGTCAGCCTGGCGGCGACCAGGGCGTGGGCGCTGGCCAGCCAGCCGCGCACCTCGTCCGCGTCCAGGTCCGCCAGCCGGTCAAAGGCTACCCATTTCGCCCGGGCCAGGTAGGGCGCCGGCCGGGCCCGGCCCGTCTCCACCAGCACGGCATAGGCGATGTCGCTGACCTTGATCGACAGGGCCCCTTCCAGGGTCTTCAGGGCGAAGACCCGGCCGCCCACCTTGAAGACGTCGGCGCCGCCCCACTGGACGACCTTTTCCGTCGCCGGCAGGGCGAGGGCCGCAGCCTCGAAGGCCTCCGGGCTCAAGCCTTTACGCCCACTCCGATGGGGCAGGTCACCCCCGTGCCGTCCACGCCGCAGTAACCGTCGGGCACCTTGGCCAGGTACTGCTGGTGGTAGTGCTCGGCATAGAAGAAGGCCGGGGCCGGGACGATCTCGGTGGTGATGGCGCCAAAGCCCTTCGCCGACAGGGCGCCCTGGTAGACAGCCTGGGAGGCGCGCGCCGCCTCGGCCTGGGCCTCATCGAGGGCATAGATCCCCGAACGGTACTGGCTGCCGATGTCATTGCCCTGGCGCATCCCTTGCGTGGGGTCATGCCCCTCCCAGAACACCTTCAGCAGGCCCTCGTAGCTGATGACCGAGGGGTCGAAGTGCACGAGCACCGCCTCGGTGTGGCCGGTGCGGCCGCTGCAGACCTCCTCGTAGGTGGGGTTAGGGCTGAAGCCGTTGACATAGCCCACCGCCGTGGCGACCACGCCCGGGGTCTGCCAGAACTTGCGCTCCACGCCCCAGAAGCAGCCCATGGCGAAGACCGCGACGGACAGCCCCTCGCCGAAGGGCCCCTTCAGGGGCTGGCCGGTGACGAAGTTGACCGCCGCCGTGGGCAGGGGATCGGGCCGGCCGGGCAGGGCAGTGGCGGCGGTGGGCATGTCGGGGGACTTGCGCAGGAAGACCATGCGGGGGCTCCTTCAGGGGGCGGTGGCGGTGCGTGACCCCCAAGATAGGCCCGCCCGCCGACGATTGCACCTGCCGCCTTGCCCCCCGCCCCGCGCCGGTATATCTCCACCCGTCCACGCCGGAGGCCCGCTTCCGGCGCGTGGGGTGCGGTGGCCGAGTGGTTGAAGGCGCACGCTTGGAAAGCGTGTTTAGGGGAAACTCTAACGTGGGTTCGAATCCCACTCGCACCGCCACTCCCCTGTCGCGAACCCGCAATCGGGCGACCGCAGGGGCGCAAAGCCCCCAGTAATCGCGCCATTTTCCAGATGCCGTCCGAACCCCGGAGACCCAGGGACGCGTCCAAAGCGGTCTCTGAACGCAATTTGTCTCTGATCACCCGAACCTCACCGCCGGTCGTTCGGATTTCAAATGGCTATGTTTTACAGGAATTTGGCCGATAAGCAGGCTCGGCAGTTCGTCGGAGCACATCCATTGAATGTGCAGTTAGAGAATCCGAGGTGGGCGTGTTTGGGCGCAATTCTGGGCGCACCTGACCTGTCGGCGTGGACGGCAAACGCCAGCTTATGGGGCGGTGGTTAGGCTTCTGAAGGGCCGAAGGCGGCGGCAACCTGCTCTGCCCACGGCAGGTCGGCGATGGCCGTCAGGTCCTTGAGCGACACCGCCAATGGGCACCGCTGCAGCAGCAGTTTCTCGAGAACCGCCGGGGCCAGATAGGCCAGCTTGATCATCCGGCCGATATAGCGGTCGGAGACATCTTCGGCATGGGCCAGGTCGAGATTGGTGCTCGCCTTTCCGGCATCCAGCTTGCGCCGCCAACTCCATGCCTTGGCGACGGCGCGCAGCACATGGGCCTCCACGGCGGCCTCGTTGGCCTCCATCGGATTTGACGGCGGCATGATCTTGGGTCGGCCGTTACGCTTGCGGATGGCCAGCGGGATGATGACCCGGATTGTGGTGGGCGCGACGCTCATGCCGCCATCTCCTGGCGCGGCGTCACCATCTCCCTGACCACCGACCCAAGCCCCTCGGTGCGCAGATCGACGGCCATGCCGTCGCTGCCGACCGTGACGCGCTCGACCAGCAGCCGTGCGATGCGCGCCTGCTCTGCCGGGAACAGGGACTCCCACAAGGCGTCAAAGCCCGTCAGGGCCGCCACCACATCGGGCTGTTCTATCTCGGGGCATTCGCGCTGCGCGGCCTCGATCGCCCGGGCCGTGACCTCAGGCGTCAGCAGAAGGGTCCGGATCTGCTGGACGACCGCGGTCTCCACCATTCCCGCCGGCAGCCGGACGAAGGTTTCGGTGTTCTCACCCGCCCGGTTCCGGATCGCGTCCATCGAGGTGTAGTAGCGATAAAGGCGGCTGCCCTTCTTCGACACGGTCGGCGTCATCGCGATGCCCTTCTCCGTGAATATCAGACCCTTCAGCAGCGCAGGCGTCTTGGCCCTGGTGTTTCCTGCCCGGGTGCGCGGGCTTTGCGCCAGCACCGACCTGACCTTGTCCCAGAGCACCTGGTCGATGATGGCCTGATGCTCGCCGGGATAGCTGGTGCCCTTGTGGACGGCCTCGCCGAGATAGACCCGGTTGTTCAGCGCCTTGTACAGGAAGCCCTTGTCGATGGGCTTGCCGCGCTTGTTCAGCGCGCCTGCGGCGACCAGTTCCCGGGTCAGCAGCGTAGCCGATCCCAGTTCGACGAACCGTTCGAACATCCCGCGGATGGCGCGGGCCTCGGTCTCATTGATGATCAGCTTGCGGTCAACGACGTCGTAGCCCATCGGCACGAACCCGCCCATCCACATGCCCTTGCGCCGCGAGGCAGCGATCTTGTCGCGGATGCGTTCGCCGGTGACCTCACGCTCGAACTGGGCGAACGACAGCAGGATGTTCAGTGTCAGCCGACCCATCGAGGTGGTGGTGTTGAACGACTGGGTGATGGAGACGAACGTCACCCCATGCTTGTCGAACACTTCAACGAGCCGCGAGAAGTCCATCAGCGAGCGTGACAGGCGGTCGATCTTGTAGACCACGATCACGTCGACCAGCCCGGCCTCAATGTCGGCCAGCAGGTTCTTCAGGCCGGGGCGTTCCAGGGTGCCGCCCGAGAAGCCGCCGTCGTCGTAGCGATCGCGGACCGGGACCCAGCCCTCGGCCTTCTGGCTGGCAATATAGGCTTCGCAGGACTCGCGCTGGGCATCGAGCGAGTTGAACTCCATGTCCAACCCTTCCTCGCTCGATTTTCGGGTGTAGATGGCCCAGCGCAAGCGGCGCCGGGGTGTCATCTCCGTCATCGTGCGTCTCCCCTCTTAATGTCGCGCAGGCCGAAGAAGCGATAGCCGTTCCAGCGGGTTCCGGTGATGTCGCGGGCGATAGCCGAGAGCGACTTGTAGCGGCGGCCCTGCCAATCGAACCCGTCCTTGAGCACGGTGATTACGTGCTCGGCCCCGTCCCATTCGCGCACCAGCCGGGTGCCAATGACCGGGTTGCGCGGGTCGCTGATGACGGACTGGCGGACTTTCTTGCCCTCGACCTCATCGGCCAGCGCATCGAGCAGCCGGGCGGCTGGCTTGGCCAGCCCGCCCCAGGTCAGTTCCTGGATCCGGCAAGCGATCCGCTGTTCGAGGAACGGCCGGCTGTTGTTGGGCGCAGGCGTGCCGATCAGGGCCTGCCACTGCGCCTTCAGTTCAACCACCGTCATGTCCTTCAGGGCCGCCAGCCTAGCCAGCACCTGGGCGTCGTCCGCCACCACCTTCATTGTCTGATTTTGCACTATCGTCCTCCAACTCGGGCTCTTGCCCGGGGACGACTGACGCTCTTGGCCGCCGAGATTGCGAGTGAACTATCTCCGCTGGCGGCTGATTTAGAACTGGACTGTTCACGCAGGCGCAGAATGCCCGCGGCGAGGACGTGGCCCAACTCGGATAAGCGCCCTGAGGCAACCTCATGAGTGCGCCAAGGTCGTGTCCCTTGACGTGGTGTAACTCGCCGGCGGTAGCAGCGCCGCTCGCGCAGCGCGCCCATCACGGGGCGCCGTAGCGAGTGAGCGGTGCTGCGGTGGTCCTCCACGGTCTTCGGTA
>CAIWHQ010000311.1 GCA_903912465.1 uncultured Alphaproteobacteria bacterium
AGTCCGAGGCCAATTTCCACCTGTACGACGTGGCAACCCTGAAGCGGCAGTTCGAGGACATGGAGGCCCAGGTCCCGAGGTTCCTGCAGGGGCGGGGCCCGCAGGGACAAACGACGGTCCTGCCAGCCTACGACCATGTGCTGAAGGCCAGCCACCTGTTCAACCTGATGGATGCCCGGGGGGCCATCGCGGTCGCCGAGCGCCAGAGCTACATTGGCCGCATCCGCGATCTGACCCGGATGTGCGCCGAGGCCTGGGTCGCCAACGAGGCGGCCAGCACCCCCGCAGGGGAGGTCTGAGACATGGCCCAGCTGCTCATCGAACTCTTCTCCGAGGAGATCCCCGCCCGGATGCAGGCCCAGGCGGCGCGCGATCTCGACCGCATGGTCCGGGAGCGCCTTGTCGCCGCGGGGCTTGAGCCGCGCACGACCCGCGTCTTCGCAGGGCCGCGTCGTCTGACCCTGGTGGCGGAAGGCCTGGCTACAGCCCAGCCGGACCGCAAGGAGGAGCGCAAGGGGCCGAGGACCTCGGCTCCGGAGGCGGCCCTGGACGGATTCCTTCGCTCCACCGGACTGACCCGCGACCAGCTTGTCGAGCGCGACGGCGTCTGGTTTGGCGAGATCAGCGCCACCGGCCGGCCGACGTCGGAGATTGTCGCCGAGATCGTTCCGGAGGTCGTCCGGGCCTTTCCCTGGCCAAAGTCCATGACCTGGGGCACGGGAACGCTTCGCTGGGTTAGGCCCCTCAAGCACATTCTCTGCCTCTTCGACGGCGTCCTGGTCCCGTTCGAGGTCGATGGGGTTCCCGCCGTCGACTTCACGGTGGGCCACCGGTTCATGGGCTCAGGCCGAGCCTTCCGGGTCCGCAGTTTCGCCAGCTACAGGTCGGGCTTGGAGAAGCGTTTCGTGACGCTGGATCCCGAGGCGCGCAAGGTTCGCATCGTCACTGAGGCCCGGCGCCTCTGCGCCGACCGGGGGCTTGAACTTGTCGAGGACGCGGGGCTGCTGGACGAGGTCGCCGGCCTCGCCGAATGGCCCGTCCCGATCCTCGGCGACATGAACCCCGACTTCCTGGCCCTGCCGCCTGAGGTGATCCGCACCTCCATGCGGAACCACCAGAAGTACTTTGCCGTGAAGGACCCGGAGACCGGCCGGCTGGCACCGCACTTCATCACCGTCGCCAACATCCAGGCCCCGGATGGCGGTGCGACCATCGCCTCTGGTAACGCCAAGGTGCTTTCGGCGCGCCTCTCCGACGCCCGCTTCTTCTGGGACGAGGATCGCAAGGTCCGACTGGAAGACCGGCTCGAGAAGCTGAAGTCAGTGACCTTCCACGCCCGGCTTGGAACCCTCTCCGAGCGCGTGGAGCGGCTTGAGCACCTTGCCGGTGCCCTGTCCGGCCGGGTGGGCGCGGACCCGGCCAAGGCCGCCCTGGCCGCCCGCCTCTGCAAGGCCGACCTGACCACCGGCATGGTCGCCGAATTCCCTGAACTCCAGGGCCTGATGGGCGGCTATTACGCCCTTGAGGAAAAGCTGACCCCGGTGACCGCCGAGGCGATCCGCGACCACTACAAGCCCGTTGGGCCCTCGGATGAGGTTCCCGACCGCCCGGTCACGATGGCGGTGGCCCTAGCGGAGAAGCTGGACACCCTGGTGGCCTTCTTTGCAATCAACGAGAAGCCCACCGGCTCGCGCGACCCTTACGCCCTGCGTCGGGCGGCCCTGGGTGTGATCCGCATCCTCCTGACCTCCGAGGTACGGGCACCCGTGCGCGAGCTGGTCGCTGACTGGTACCGCTCGCTCCGCTGCTTCGTCGATCCGGGCCGGGCCCTCTACGCCTCAACCCGCAGGACAACCGGTTACCTCGGTCCGCTTCCCCGCGAGGACTCGGAGGTGTTCCAGACCTATGTCGAGGAGTTCGAGGCCGCTCTCCTCGAGGCCGAACCCATGGTCGTGGCGATCGATGCGGACTTTGATATCCGCTTCGACCGGAGCGCCGCCGCCGGCGAAGCGCCCGAGGGTGAAATCCTCTACCGCTTCCGTCCCTATCCCGAGGTTGCCGCGGAGGCCCTGGCCTTCCTTGCGGATCGCCTGAAGGTCTCGATGCGCGAGCAGGGCCGGCGACATGACCTTGTCGACGCCGTCTTCGCCCTCGGCGACGATGACCTGGTCCGGATCAATGCCCGGGTCGAGGCCCTGTCGGACTTCCTGACCACAGAGGACGGTGCCAACCTCCTCGCCGGGTATCGCCGGGCGACCAACATCCTGCGGGCCGAGGAGAAGAAGGGCGCGCTTCCTACAGGCCCCGCCCAGGCGCTTGAGGGCGCTCCTGAGGAAGAGGTCGCCCTTGTCGCCGCAGTCGCGGAGGCAGGCCCCCGGGTCGCCGGCCTTGCCGACGCGGAGGACTTCGCCGGAGCCCTGAAGGCCCTCGCGGGCCTGCGCGGGCCGGTGGACGCCTTCTTCGAGAAGGTCCTGGTCAATGCCGAGGACCCGAAGGCCCGCGACAACCGCCTGAGGCTGCTGGCTCAGGTCCGCTCCGCCATGGCTGAAGTCGCGGACTTCGGCCAGGTCAACGGCTAGGGGACGTCTCATGCCCGCTCAGACGCAATGGGTTTATGCCTTTGGGGGCGGCGCGGCCGAGGGTGATGCCTCCATGCGCAACCTTCTGGGCGGCAAGGGTGCCAACCTGGCGGAAATGTCCGCCCTGGGTCTGCCGGTGCCCCCCGGGTTCACCATCACTACCGAGGCCTGCAACTTCTTCTACACGAACGATCGCACCTATCCCGACATCCTGGCGGCGCAGGTCGAGGCGGCGCTGGCCAGTGTCGAAGCCCTGACCGGAAAGCGGTTTGGCGATCCTTCAGCTCCCCTCCTGGTCTCGGTCCGGTCCGGCGGACGGGCCTCCATGCCCGGCATGATGGACACAGTCCTGAACCTGGGGCTGAACGACGCCACCACGGAGGGGCTGGCCGCCCTGGCCGGGAACCGACGCTTCGCCCTCGATTCCTACCGGCGCTTCATCCAGATGTACTCCAACGTAGTGCTGGGCCTGGATCACCACCTGTTCGAGGAAATCCTGGACAACCACAAGGATCGCCTCGACGTCACCGTCGATACCGCCCTGTCCGCCGAGGACTGGGAGAAGGTGGTGGCCGACTACAAGGCCGCGGTCGAAGAGGAGCTGGGCGAGCCCTTCCCGCAGGATCCCAAGGCCCAGCTCTGGGGCGCCGTCGGCGCCGTCTTCGCCAGCTGGATGAACGAGCGGGCCAAGTTCTATCGCCGGATGCACGACATCCCCGAGAGCTGGGGCACGGCGGTCAACATCCAGGCTATGGTGTTCGGCAACATGGGGGACTCCTCGGCAACCGGGGTGGCCTTCACGCGCAATCCTTCCACCGGCGAGAACCGTCTCTATGGCGAGTTCCTGATCAACGCCCAGGGCGAGGACGTGGTGGCGGGCATACGAACGCCCCAGGCCCTGACCCGTGCGGCCCGCGAGGAAATGGGCGACCGGGCCCCCTCCATGGAGGAGGCACTTCCCGAGGTCTTCGTCCAGTTCCGGGACGTTGTGACGCGCCTGGAGCGCCACTACCGGGACATGCAGGACGTGGAGTTCACGGTGGAGCAGGGACGGCTCTACATGCTCCAGACCCGGAACGGGAAACGCACCGCCAAGGCGGCCCTCAAGATGTCCGTCGACATGGCTTCCGAGGGTCTGATCAGCCGGGAAGAGGCGGTCATGCGGGTGGATCCTGCCAGCCTTGACCAGCTGCTTCACCCGACGATCGATCCGGCCAGCCCCCGCGACGTCGTGGCGCGTGGGCTTCCCGCCTCGCCGGGCGCGGCCACCGGGGCGGTGGTTTTCGACGCCGACGAGGCCCAGCGAAGGGGTGGCGCAGGCGAGGCGGTGATCCTCGTCCGGGAGGAAACAAGTCCGGAGGACATCCACGGAATGCACGCCGCCCGGGGGATCGTGACCGCCCGCGGTGGCATGACCAGCCACGCCGCTGTGGTGGCCCGGGGCATGGGCCGGCCCTGCGTGTCCGGTGCAGGCGACATCCGGATCGACCAGGCCGCAGGGGTGTTCCAGGTCCGTGGCCGGACCATCCGGGCAGGGGACGTGATCACGGTCGACGGCAGCCGGGGCGACGTCCTGGCCGGTTCTGTCAACATGATCGAGCCGGAACTCACCGGCGACTTCGCGACCCTGATGGGCTGGGCGGACGTCTTCCGCCGCCTGCGCATCCGCGCCAATGCCGAGACCCCCCTCGACGCCCGGACAGCGCGTCAGTTTGGGGCCGAGGGCATTGGTCTGTGCCGCACCGAACACATGTTCTTCGACGAGCACCGGATCCAGGCGGTGCGCGAGATGATCCTGGCTGATGACGAGGCAGGGCGGCGCACGGCGCTGGAGAAGATCCTCCCCATGCAGAGGGCGGACTTCGTCGAACTGTTCACCATCATGGAGGGTCTTCCCGTCACCATCCGCCTGCTGGATCCCCCGCTCCACGAGTTCTTGCCCCAGACCGAGGCGGACGTGCGTGTGGTCGCGGAAGCCGGGGGGCTGGACGCCGACAAGCTCTGGCGCCGGGTGCGCGAACTGCACGAAACCAACCCCATGCTGGGCCACCGTGGCTGCCGCCTTGGCATCTCCTATCCCGAAATCTACGAGATGCAGGTCCGGGCGATCTTCGAGGCCGCCTGCGAGATCGCCGAGAGCGGGACGGCGGCCCCGATCCCGGAGATCATGCACCCCCTGGTCGCCAAGGGCGAGGAGATGCGCTTCCTCAGGACCCTTACCGACCGGGTCGCCCGCGCCGTCATGGGCGAGCGCGGCCTCGTCATCGAATACCAGGTCGGGACCATGGTCGAACTGCCCCGCGCCGCCCTGCGGGCTGCAGACCTCGCGGAGTCCGCTGAGTTCTTCTCCTTCGGCACCAATGACCTGACCCAGACCACCTTCGGCATCAGCCGGGACGATTCCGGGCGCTTCCTGACGGCCTACCTCGAGAAGGGCATCTTCGATAAGGACCCCTTCGTGAGCCTGGACCAGGAGGGCGTCGGTGATCTCATCCGGATCGCCGTCGAGCGCGGACGCTTGGCGCGTCCGGGCATCAAGCTTGGGATCTGCGGCGAGCATGGGGGCGACCCCGCCTCGATCCAGTTCTGCGAGTCCGTTGGCCTCGACTATGTAAGCTGCTCTCCCTTCCGGACCCCGATCGCCCGGCTTGCGGCGGCCCAGGCGGCCATCGGCGAACGGGAGCGAGACCGCTAGATCCTGTTCCGATAAGTGGGAACCGGTTATCGGATCGAAACAGGATCTAGCTTTATGGGCTTGGAGCCTGTTCTGCCCCTTCAGACGTTCCGTCTGAAGGGAACAGGCTCCAGGCGGTGTGAAAGGGCAGAATGGCGACTTTTGATCCCGCCGAGGCAACGGCGACATACCTTTCCAAGCTCAGCCCCGAGGCGCACGATCGGGCGGTTTCCTACACCCAGGGCGGCCACTGGTTGCTGCTGTGGGCGGCTGTTATCAGCCTGGCGATCTATGTCCTTCTCTTGCGCTCGGGCGTCCTGGTGCGCTTGAGGGACCGGCTTGAAGCGCGGGGCTTCGGCCCCCTACGGATCAGCGCTCTTGTCGTGGGGGCCGCGCTTGTGGCGGAGGCCCTCCTTTACCTGCCCTGGTCCGTCTATGCCGATTGGGCGCGCGAGCGCAGCTATGGACTGTCGAGCCAGTCCTTTGCGGGCTGGCTCGGGGAGAGCGCCCTGGCAACAGTCATCGGGCTGCCTGTTTCCCTCGCCCTCGTCGTTGGCATCTACGCGCTGATCCGGAAGGCGCCCAAGACCTGGTGGCTCTGGTCTGCTGCCCTCATCGCCGCAGGATCCGTCGTCATGATGGTTGTGGCGCCTGTCTACATAGCCCCGCTCTTCAACCGATACGAACCCGCGCCACCAGGACCTGTCCGAGACGCCGTCGTTGCCCTCGCCAAGGCCAATGGCGTCCCCTCAGAACGTATCTTCATCTACGACGGATCGCGCCAGTCGAACCGCTACACCGCAAATGTGGCGGGCCTTTTCGGCAGCACGCGCATCGCCATGAGCGACGTGATGTTCGCCAAGGGTGCTGACCTGGCAGAAGTGCGCGCCGTGGTTGGCCACGAGATGGGCCACTATGTCCTGCAACACGGTTGGCGGAACGCCATCGTGATTTCCATCCTCGCCGTCCTGGCCCTGTTCACGGTCGA
>CAIWHQ010000312.1 GCA_903912465.1 uncultured Alphaproteobacteria bacterium
CCGCCAAGGTGTGGGCATCCCGGGCAGCGGTGATGTCTTCGCCCCACTTTTTGTGAGCCTTCGAATCAATCGGAAGACGGACGGTTTTTTCGTGATACTCGGCCCATGCGCGGAGGGTTTTGAAGGGTTCGTAGCCTTCCGCGGCCTGACCATGTTTCCAGCCAGATTGCTCCGGCACGAGTAACTCCAGCTCCTCCTTGGCTGCGCCGCAGCGAAGCACGGCCGCGCCAAGCTCATTGGCTTTGTAGCTCGGATGAGCCTCGAGGGCGCTCTCCAAGGCTTTCGACAGGTCCTCGAAATCTTTGAGCAGCTGTTTCTTGATACCATTGATGGTTTTGAAGGTGCCATCCCATTCAACGTAGGCTTTCACCTTGCTCGCCGCCTTGTCTACTTCTGGCGCTTTGACGTTCCAAGTGTAGACGGCCTCGACCGCCAGGGCTGGAGGTTCGGGCAATTCGGAAGCCTCTTTGCGCAGCCGGTCATCTTGAAGATCGGCGAAGTCGCTGGCCTTGAAAATCCCTAGGTCTTTCATCCACCTGCCCTCTGGGTGGGCTTGGCCGGGGATTATTTCGGCCCCGCGTTCCATTTGGAAGGTAGTGTTGAGATAATCAGCCCGCGTCGACTTGGGGATATCCTGCAGAAACGCCCAACCGTCGGTCGATTTGATCCAGGCCTGCAGGTCGGCGGTCTGCTCGCCGGATAAGGCAAGTCGGTAGGCTGAGCCGGCTTGAGCCATCACCACGACGCCTTCGCCCGTGGGGCTGATAAAGGCCGTCGGCAAATCATGACTGTTCTCCAGGATCTTCACTCCCGGCCGGAGCAGGTCGCCTAGCTGGGCGAAGGTATGCGTGGTGCGCTCGGTGAGCAGCGTGCCGACACGACCTGCTGCCGGCAATTCCGCGCTTATCAGATGCGCCAAATTGCCATTAGGCAGCCCACGGTCGTCGTTCGCCAGCAAGGACAGGAGCCCTTCGGCCGGAGTAGGAATATTGAAGGGGGCTTCGATCGCTGCGCCTGATTGGGCCACCCAAGTGTCACCCGCCAAGTGATGCTGCGCCGAAGCCTCATGCCAGAAGGTGTAGAGAAATCTTTCAAAGCAGGCCGCGCTTTGCTCGGCGCTGAGCGTCAGGCGCCAAGACTTCCCCTTCCGCGTTGAGGTCCAGGCGATGCCTTGGGTTGCCGTGCAGATGGCGGTGGGACCCTGCCGACTGACCGTGCGGAGCAGGGGGCGCAGGCGGGGGGCCAATCCCGCAGCGAATTTCTTGGCGGCCTCGGTTTCCTTGTCCTCCGCGAGGAGATAAATTCGGGTGTTTTCGGCGCAGGTATCCAGCGCGTCGCGCAAGAAATCACGCGCCTTTTCACTAAAGAAAACTCCGAGGGCGGAGGCGCTCCAACGGAACTCCCCCAGCTTTTGTTGAGCTGGGCAGAAGTGAGCGCACGCCGGATTCGTCGTGGTGGCCTCCGGCAGGCGGCGCCAAGCAAAAGGCAGGTGCTGGCCGGCCAGGGAGACGACGTGGCGGAATGTCTGTTCGGTAATGGGGGTTTGGCTCATCGTTATTTAGCCCAGTTCTGGATTTGAGTGTGGGCTTGCTGAGGCTTCATGCGGGTGAGGTTGACTTGCGGCCAGCGGAGTTTGCCATCGATCTCGCGGGCGTTCAGCAGGGTGTTGGAGGCGCCCCAGACGGCCAAAGGACGGTTCGGGTGCTTCAGCAGGAGGAAGCGATCATGAATCTTCCCGTCTCGGATCGGGGCGGGGATAGTCTGGACCTTGCGCCCCTGCTGCCTGCATTCCTCGATGAGTTTCGCGTTGTTTTTGATGTCCTTATAGTCGGAGTACCATAACTCGATCCGGCAGTGGGGCCAGAGCGTGCGCATGGCGGCGAGCAGCTTAGGGAGCTGTTCCGACTGGGGATGGGCGAACATGTGTCGGTCGCAGAGCAGGATTTCCGCCGGTGCTTCTGCTTCCCCCCACAGTGCCTCGAGCAGCTCCGGATACTCGAGCAGCTGATGATGTTCGATGGTCAGGCCGGTGGACTGGGCTAAATTGCCCTTACGCCGATGACCCGGCGCAAAGAGGTCGACCGGGGTGTCGAGTTCCGCGGCTTCTCGCGGAGCCAAGTCGAGCGGAGCCTGCAGGTTCCAGTAGTCGCCACGCTTGGCGGGGTCTTCGCTGGTCCAGGCGCCTTGGGCGAGGGTGCTGTTCGGCGGAATGGTCCCGCGGTAACCATGGAAGATGGCTTCGTGCTTTTCTAGGTTACGATTGATAAGGGCGATCAGCTGGGAGCGTGTCCGGGGCTGGCCCAAGGGCAGCAGATGGACCCGTTCGTTGACCCAAAGCTCGGCCTCGGTTTGGTCGATTGGCCGGAGGGGGATTTCGCTGATCTGGACGGATTGAATTTCGCCGAGGAAAGTCACGTCCGCGAGTCCTTCCGTGAAATTAAGGAAACCTTTGAAGTGCTTACGCTCTTCCGGGGTGAAGTC
>CAIWHQ010000313.1 GCA_903912465.1 uncultured Alphaproteobacteria bacterium
CCACCCTTGCCTACGGCGGGTCAGGTATCGGCGGCGTGGTCAACGTGATGGATGACCGGGTGCCGTCCCGGCGGCCCGGGGACCGGATCGAGGGACGAGGCGCCCTGGCCTGGTCCAGTGTCGACAATGGCCGCTCCGCTTCTCTCGCCGCCAACATCGGGGTCGGCGGCCTTGTCCTGGCGGTGGACGGCGCGACCCGCCGGTCCGGGGACTATTCCACGCCGGGAACCCCGGTCTCCGATCGCCTCGCGGCGGCGACGGGCCTGGAGCCGACTTCGGAAACCAAGCAGCGGAATGTCTCGGTCGAGGCCGATTCCTGGGGCGTCGGCGGCTCAATCGTCGGCGATTCCGGAGGATTCCTGGGCCTGTCGGTCAAGCGCACCGACACCGGCTACGGCGTACCCTTTGCCCAGGTCGTCAGCGAGACGCCTCCCGAGACCCTCAGGCTGCACATGAAGCAGACCCGATGGGACCTCCGCGGCGAGTCCCCGTTCGCCGAGGGCTGGCTGGAAAAGATCAGGCTCTCCGTCGGTCATGCCGACTATGAACATGCGGAGATCGAGGTCGACGCAGGCGCGGTTGGAACCCGCTTCCTGTCCAACGGGACCGAAGGCCGCCTGGAGTTCGTCATGCGCGGTTCGGCGGACCGCCAGGGTGCCTTCGGGATGCAGGGGCTGACCCGCAGCTTCGAGGCCATCGGCGACGAAGCCTTCATCCCGGGCGTGGAGATCAACGAACTCGGCGTCTTCACCCTGCAGCGCTTCGAGTTTGGCCAGGGCGGAATCGACGCCGGACTGCGGCTCGACACCCGCGAGCTGAGGGCCGATCTGGATGGCCGGGAGACCAGCCCTCCGGGCACCGAGTCCGGGCTGGACTGGGCGACGACCGGCGACACCCGGTCCTTCTCGAATGTCTCCGCCTCGGCCGGCCTGTTCTGGAAGCCCTCGGATCCGGTCTTCCTGGCGGCGACCCTGTCCCTGAGCGGCCGCGCGCCCACAGAGTTCGAGCTCTTTGCCGACGGCCCGCACGGCGGGACCTCCACCTGGGAACTCGGGGACCCGACCCTGGAGTCTGAGACCGCCCTGTCGCTTGAGGTGACCCTGCGGTGGACAGGCCCGGACACGCGGATCGAGGCCCATGCCTGGGCTGCCCGCTACGATGGATTCATCGAGGAGCGGCCGACGGGCGAGATCTGGGAGGACCTGCCGGTTTTCCTCTACCAGCAGTACGACGCCGACTTCACCGGTCTCGAGCTTGAAGCCGAACAGACCCTCCTGCGTCGCGACGCCGGCCTCCTCACGGGCCGGGTCTCAGCCGATGTCGTGCGCGGGGACACGAACTTCGGCGCGCCGCCGCGCATCCCAGCCTACGGGGTCACCGGAGAGATCGCCTGGCGGTCCGACGTACTGGACGCAGAGATCGAGGTCCGCCATGTCGGGGACCAGACCCGCACGGCGCCCTTCGAGCTTGAGACGGACGGCTACACGGCGCTGAACGCCACCCTCGCCTGGCGGCCAGTCCCTGACACCCCTGTGACGCTCAGCCTCCGGGGCCGGAACCTGACCAACGCCGAGATCCGCGAACACGCTTCCTTCCTGAAGGACATAGCGCCCTCCCCGGCCCGGTCCGTCAGCGCCGCCCTGTCCTGGAC
>CAIWHQ010000314.1 GCA_903912465.1 uncultured Alphaproteobacteria bacterium
AAGCAGATGTCCTGGCTGTCGGGCTTGTCGGCTACGGCGAGGCCCAGCTCCAGGGCCAGGGCGCGCACCTCGGCCTTGGGCAGGCCGCCGAGGGGGAAGCGCAGGTAATCGAGCTGGTCGCGGGTCGTGGCGAACAGGAAATAGGACTGGTCGCGCGCCGGATCCACGGCGCGCTTCAGCTGCACCCCCGTCAGGCCTTCTGACCTCTGCACATAGTGCCCGGTGGCCATGGCCGCCGCGCCCAGGTCGCGGGCGGTTTCCACCAGGTCGCGGAACTTCACGGTCTGGTTGCAACGGATGCAGGGTACCGGGGTCTCACCCCGCAGGTAGGCGTCGGCGAAGTCCTCAATCACCTGCTCGCGAAAACGGCTCTCATAGTCGAGGACATAGTGCGGCACGCCCAGGGCGGCGGCGGCGGTACGGGCGTCATGGATGTCCTGCCCGGCGCAGCAGGCGCCCTTCCGCTGGACGGCGGCGCCATGGTCGTAGAGCTGAAGGGTCACGCCGACTACGTCGTAACCCGCCCGCGCCAGCAGGGCGGCGGTCACGGTGGAGTCCACCCCACCGGACATGGCGGCCAGCACCCGTGCGCCCGAGGGCAGGCCCACGGCCCGTCGGGTCTCTTCGGTCAGGCGATCGGAAAGCGTTACCGCGGTCATGGGCCCTATCTAGTCGGACCGGCGCGGTTTTGCGAGCGGGCCGCTACCGGAGCACGTTGAGGAGAGATGCGCCCTTCAGCGCCAGGAAGACCTGGGAAGAGGCCTGAAGCGACTGCTGGGCCTGGGTCAGGGCCGAGGCAGCCTTGGCGAGGTCCGCGTTGGAGACATCCCCGATCATGCCCTGGATGGTGGTCTGACGGGCCGTCATTGAGGTCTTCACGGAGTCCAGCTGGGTCTGGACGGCGCCATTCTTGGCGGCGGCGGTGACCAGATCGGAGTGCACCGAGCTCCAGACGGCAATCTGGCTCTCGAGGAAGGTCCTCTGGGCCGCCGTCAACTTGCCCGAGAAGGGGCCTGCGCCACCCTCTTCGAAGGCCTGGAGGTCCTTGTAGGCCGTGAGCATCGAGGTTCCCAGGTCATCGGCCAGCTGGCCGACATTGAGGGTGGTGGTCTCATCCACCCTCGCCTTGTCGATATAGTCGTCATTGTGGAAGAAGTCGGCGATGACGGTTAACGGCGCGGTGAGATCGGAGAGTTGTTTGGCGGAGACGGGCGGGGTGTCGACCTGACCGCCGGCAAAGAGGTACTTGCCGGCATGGCGGGTGTTCAGCGCCGAGACGCCGTTCGAGAAGTGTCCCTGGAGCTCGGTCATCAGGGCGTCGGCCCGGTCCGAGGCGAGGGCGTTGGAGATTGCAAGGCGGGTCCGGTCTGCCGCATCCGCCGCCTTGTTGAGGGCCAGGTCCTGGATTTCCAGCCGGTTGGCGGTGAAGGCGTTCTGCTCGGTGAACCCCGTGAGGCGGGTGTCCAGGGTCTGCATGGCTGTCAGAACCTGGGCGTTGCGGGAAAAGGCCTTGAGATCGGTCCCGACCTTGCCTGTACTCAACTGGTCGCCCGCCTCGGCCTGCCGCTGTTGGGCCGACATAAGGTTGGACAGGACCGAACTATAGCCGCCGCTCGTGGATACCCGGTTCATGCAGGCCTCCTCAGATGATGTTGGTCAGGACGTCGAACAGTTCCTTGGCGGCCTGGATCATGCGCGCCGAGGCGTTGAACGCCTGCTGGTAGGTGGTGAGCCGGACGAGTTCTTCGTCGATATTGACGCCCTCGACTGACTGTCGGCGCGCGGCGACCTCGGAGGACACCGCCGCGGTGGTCATCCGACGACTGTCGGCAGATTCGGCCTGCCGGCCGATCGAGGCCCCGAACTGGGCGGCGTAGTCGCTGAGCGAGACCGTCAGGGCGCCAAGGGCACCCACCGCATCGAAGCTGGTCGGCGTCTCACCAGCTGCCGCAAGGGCGCGGGCGCCGGAACCGTCGCCGGGCCGGACAGCAGGCTGACCTGCCGCCACGGTCAGGTCCAACCGGGACAGGGCGAGCTTGTTGGGATCCTGGACGATCTTGGGATCGACGAAGAGGCGGTCGGCACGCGAGTTCCGCTCGATGACACCCAGTCCGAAGAGGCCGCTGACCGACGGCCCGCCGGCACCCCGGCTGGTCAGGTCCTGGGCGATGGACAGGTTCACCGGGGGATTCGTGCTCGGGGTGAAGCGCAACTGTCCCTGGGCGTCGAGGGCGAAGGCCCCGACGAGGCCGACACCGGTCGTGTTTGCATTCAGGGCGGTGAGCAGGTCCGCCATTGTGGCCGCTACCGGAACCGCAACGGTCACATCGCGGATTGGCCTGCCGTCCGACTGGGTCAGACGGAAGGTCAGGGTGTCGCCGGCGGTGAACCCATGCGGACTCGATGCCGTCAGGCCGGTCTCGTAGCTGGTCTGGCCGGAGCTCTTCACGAGGTCATTGAGGCCGAAGAAGTGGGAGAAGCCCCGCCCGGCCTTCTGGGACGTGCCCTCGTCCATGGCGATGCCGTTGGGCGAGGCGGCGGAAAGGGTCAGGCCGCGGTTGGTATAGGTCGCCGCGCCGAACGCCCCGAGGGCTGTATTCAGGCTCGTCAGGAAGTTGGCGGGAGTGAAGGCGGTCGCTGCGCCGCCATCGACACTCAAGGTTCCGGCAGAGAAGTCGATATCCACCCGGCGCTGGATGACGCCGGAGGCGTTGGTGACCGCCAGGGTGGCCGCACCCGTGAAGCCGCTGACCGCGGTCGGCAGGTCCAGCCCGGTGTCCCGGCCCTCGAGGAGGCTTTTCGCCGGCGAGGCGCTGGAGGCGTTGTGCGCAGCGTTCAGCCGCTCCGCAGCCCGCGACGCGAACTCCCCGAGCTGGTCGGAGAGGCCGGGCAGGTGGATGTCGCGCAGGTCCAGGAGCGCCCGCATCTCCCCACCCGTCACGGTGATGGGCTGCTCCCCACCCACATCATACTGCACGGCGAGGTAGCCCGGCGTGGACTCCGAGGACCGGTAGACCAGAGTGGCTGCGGCATCACCGGTCAGTTCGAAGCCCTCGGAGGACCGGATCGTCACACCGCCTGCGGACCGGGGCTGGACCTTGATGTCGATCAGGTTGGCAAGCTTGTCGATCAGGCCGGCCTGGACGTTTTCCGCGCCGGTCGCATCGCCGTTGCCGATGGAGGCGCGGCTGATGTCCGTGTTCAGGCGCGAGATCTGCGACAGGATGTCGTTGATGTCCTGGGTCGTGGTCAGAGCCCGGGCATCGGCGGTGGCGACCATTTGCCCGAGCTGGGAGTTGACCCGGGAGGTCTGGTTGAAGAAGTCCTCGACCGCCGCCACCGACTGCGACTTGAGAATGCCGGAAGTCGGGTTCTGGGCTGCGGCGTCGAAGGTGCTCCAGACCCTGTCCAGGGTCGCGAAGTAGCCCGTGTCCGAGGTCGGGTCCCCGAACAGGCTCTGGGCGTTGTCGAGGGTGCTCGCCGTCAGGCTCCAGCGGCTGGAGGTGGAGGCGGCGGTGAGGCCGGCCGAGACGAGAAACTGGTCGACGATGCGGCGAACGCCGCTGACCTCGGTGCCGGCACCGGCCCCGCCGATGATCCGGTGGCTCTGGTCGATTGCCTTCCGGACGTAGCCGGGCGTGTTGACGTTGGCGATGTTGTCGGACGCCGTCCGCAGGCCCGCCTGGGCCGCGATCAGTCCGGAGGAAGCGTTGTTCAGTACGGAAGTCAGCGACACGGGAACAATCCCCCTGAATCGGCAACCCTTGCGCAGTCCCGGCGATTTCTGCCGGGCTCCTTATGTAGTGCCTGCGCGAGGCCTCCGAAAAAATCTTTTCATTTCAACGCGGCGACTTCTGAACCCGCTTTGAGATGTCCTGTACGTCGCAAGTCCTGGGCCACGGCGCCAAGGCCAGGTGGGGTCGTCCTCCAGGGCGGCAGGACTCGACCTTACCGGTCGGATCGGGCCCGGCAAAAACCGCCCCAGCGGTGCAGGGCGCAGGGTACTGAATTTGGATTTAAGTGTTTTTTTTCAGTTACCTAGAGGCAACTGGAGAAGTTGGCGCGAAGGTTGCGACGTGAGGACAGGAATCGTGAGGCGCAGCAGGCGCCCCTCGCCGGAGGGTGAATCCGGACCGGTTTTTCGTCTTGTCCCTGGACGTCGCTCAAATCCTCGCGCCGGTTTCCTCCGGCCTGCTCGCCGCTGGCGCTCCCGCGTCGGACGGCCCGAATGGCGACGGCGGAGACTTCGCCGCCCTGCTCTCGGCCCTGGCCGGAGTCCTGGGCGCAAACCCCCTGGCACCGGCCGCTGGGGATCCGGCGGCAACGGCGCGAGGAACAGCCAAGGCGGCGTCAGCCCAGTCCGGAGATGAATTCCCCTCGCCCTTCCTTGCGGTCGCTGACGCCGGCGGACTACAGGCGCCCGGAGCCCTCAGCGAGCCCGACACCAGGGACCTCCAGCTTCAGGACCCGGAAACGGAAGGCGAGCGGGACGCGCTGGCTGAACCTGAGCTGGCGGACCCCAATCTGGTCGCAACCTCCCCCGGAGACGCACGCCTGGTCCTCGCCATGGCCCAGGGCCTGAGCCCCGCGCCGACCCACCCATCCCCGGGTCTGCGCCAGGATGGGACCCAAGATGGGAACCCGGGTGCCGGCTCTGGAGAGGCTCCCGCCCCCGCACCTGGCATGGCGCCAGCAGGGTCGTCTCCTGTCGCAACAGGTATTGCGCCCGGCGCGCTTCCGGACCGGGGTCAGGCCCAGCCTGCAGGCAAGCCGCAGGTCAAGTCGCCGGACGTCCAGGCGACCCTCCTTGCAAG
>CAIWHQ010000315.1 GCA_903912465.1 uncultured Alphaproteobacteria bacterium
CAGCGCGGCCTGGTCGTCGAAGACAAGGCCGAGCGCGTCGCGAACTATGTCCGCAGCCTGAACCGCGAGATCGACATGATCGCCCATTCCTGTGGCTGCCGGCACGCCCGGGAACTGGGCCGGGAACATGTCCGGATCGTCGAGACCCCGGACCGAAGCGTCCCCCTCAACATCCTCCACCCGGATCGGTGACCCATGCTCACGGAAGTCGACAGACTGCTGGTTGCAACGCCTGACGCCGCGGCCGGCGTGGACGCCTGGAAGCGCGTTCTCGGCGCAGAAGAGGTGCGGCGCGACGCCGTTCCGGGTCTCGGAGCGGTCCGGACGGTGGTCCGGGCCGGCCGTTCCGACGTGGAGTTCCTCCAACCTGACGGAACCGGGCCGGTGGCCGACGCCTTGGCGCGACGGGGCCGGGCGCACGTGTGGGCGGCCGGTGCAGCGTCCCCGGACCCGGCCGCCGCCGCGAGGACCGCGCGGTCAGCGGGTGCACGCGTCGAGGCCGAGGGCGACCGTTACCATGTTGAACTTGAGATCGAGGGGGCACCCATCCGCTTCGTCGTGTCGCCAGAGGCGGAGAGACAGCCTGCCGGTCGCCTGGACTTCCTCTACGAGGCGACGGTCCTGGCGGCGGACCAGGCCGGAGCCGTGGCGAGGATCCGCGATGCCTTTGGTCTGGATGAGACAGGTTTCACGACCATCACCTCGGAGCTGTTTGGCTATACCGGCGTCCTGACCCTGTTCAGGCCCGGCCAGCTGCACCGGTTTGAGGTCATCACCCCGATCGACTCGACCAAGACCATGGGGCGATATCACGCCCGAGAGGGCGCAAGCTTCTACATGGGCTTTGCCGAGGCGCAGGACCTCACCGCCATAGAGGCGGCGATACCGGCTGGCGGGGTGACCATCGACCGGCCCGAGGGTCGGTCCCCGAGCCTGAATCCAGATCAGGTCTGGATCCACCCCCCGACCCTTGGCGGCGTCATGCTCGGGGTCTCGCGGCCCTCCATGGCCTGGATGTGGTCGGGCTTTCCGGAGCGGGTGACGCCGCTCTGAGCGATCCCCGGACCCGTTGACTTCCGAAGCGTCCCGTTCCCTCAATCGTCCAAGGACAGATCGAGGGAGGAGAAAACATGACCGACTGGAAGATCGCCGACGTCTGGGAGGCCATCGCCCGAAAGACCCCTGACCGTCCCGCCCTGGTCCAGGGAAGCCGGGTTGTGACCTGGAGCCGGTTCGACGCCCGCGCCGACGCCCTGGCCGCACATCTCATCGCCGGAGGCGTCAGCCCCGAAGCGAAGGTCGCCGCCTACCTCTTCAACGGTCCGGAGTACCTCGAGGTCTACTTCGCCGCCTTCAAGGCGGGGATCGCGCCCATCAACACCAACTACCGTTATGGCGGGGAGGAGCTGGTCTACCTCTTCGACAATGCCGACGCCGAGGTCGTAGTCTTCCACGCCGGGTTCACCGGGACCCTTGAGGCGATCCGGGACCGGCTTCCCAAGGTGAAGCTGTGGATCGCGGTCGCCGAGCCGGGGCATTCGGTTCCTGCCTGGGCGGACGACTACGAAGACATCGCGGAAAGGCCTGCAGCGTCCCGACCGGCAAGGGCGCCCTGGGGTCGATCTGGGAACAACCTCCTGCTGCTCTACACCGGCGGGACCACCGGCATGCCCAAGGGGGTGATGTGGCGGCAGGATGACCTCTTCAATGTCCTGGGAGCCGGCGGGCAGGCGGCGCGCGGTATTGCACCCATCGAGAGCGTGGAAGCGGCGGCCGACCGGCTCGACCCGGAGGGGCCCCGCCCACCCCTGACCCTGGTGTGCTGCCCACTCATGCACGGGACGGGACAGTTCTCGGCCTTCATCACCCTGAACCAGGGCGGTGCCGTCGCCACCCTGCCCTCGAGGGGATTCAGCGCTGCGGAACTTTGGAACGAGGTTGATCGGCTCCGGGTCGATGGTGTCGTGATCGTCGGCCTCGCCTTCTCGACCCCGATGCTGGAAGCCCTGGAAGCTGAGCCCGGGCGCTGGGACCTGACTTCAGTCCTCTCGATCAGTTCCTCGGGTTCAATGTGGAGCCAGGAGAACAAGCGGGGACTCCTGAATCACTGTGTCAACGCAACCATTTTCGACTCCTTTGGCTCATCCGAGGCGGTGGGGCTGGGTGCATCATCTTCGACCCCGGGGGCCGAGGCTGCGACCGCGGCCTTCGTGCTAGGCCCCACCTGCGCCGTCTTCACGGAGGACGGGCGGAGGGTAACCCCGGGCTCGGGCGAGCGCGGCCTCGTGGCCGTCAGCGGCTTCCTGCCGGTCGGCTACTACAAGGACCCTGAGAAGAGCGCCAAGACCTTCCTGACCTTTGAGGACCAGCGCTGGTCGGTCCCCGGCGACTGGGCGGAGGTCAACGCCGATGGCTCCCTCAAGCTGCTGGGCCGCGGCTCACAGTGCATCAACACGGGCGGCGAAAAGGTCTTCCCGGAAGAAGTCGAGGAGGCGCTCAAGACCCATCCGAATGTCCGCGACGCTGTGGTCGTGGGCGTTCCGGATCCTCGTTTCGGGGAAAGGATCTGCGCCGTGGTCGAGCCGGATGGCACGGCAGAACTGGAGCTCGCGGATCTCTCCGCCCACGTGAGAGGTCGCCTGGCGGCCTACAAGGCGCCCAGAGAACTGGTGGTCGTGGAGAGCATTGGCAGGGCCCCCAATGGCAAGGTCGACTACAAGGCCTCCCGCACCCGGGCGCTCAGGGCTCTCGGCCTCGAAGGATGATCCCCAGAACGTTAGATCCTGTTTCGATCCGATAACCGGTTCCCACTTATCGGAACAGGATCTAGCGATCCAACTTGGCGACCATCCGGGTGAGACTTTCCAGGATTTCCTGGCTGGCCTGAGCGTCGAGGCCTGTCCTGTGAAGGAGCTTCATGGAGGCAATGTGAACCTCTACGGCCTGGGGCTTGATACGGCCCGTCTCGATGGAATGATCCAGTAGCTCGCAAAGGGAGCGCGCGACCTCGGAAAGGGCCGGGTCCGGGAGGACGGCGCACAGACTCACGATATCGGTCGCGCAGCGATACATATCTTCGGGATCACTCTTGGGGTCGGCAAAGAGCGCCTCGATCCTGGCGAGGGAACTGTCGATCAGGTTCAGGCTGGTCTCCGACTGGAGGGCGATGGCCGCCTCCCCGCGCTTGAGCGCTTCGCTCACATGAATCCCGCCCGGCTCCTTGATCATGGTCGAGAGGCGCGTCTTGGCGCGAAATTTTCGAACGGTACTCACGCGGTCGTCTCCTGGACTTCGGCACTGGGGTCGTCTTGGTTGGATTGAGCGGCGACCTCGGCCTTTGCGGCTTCGGCAGCCGCGGCGGCCTCAGCATCGCCGCTGCGGCGGCCAACGCCGTATTCCGATGGCGGCGCCACCTTTCGGAAGCGACGGTCCGGGCCGATGTAGGTCTCGGTCTCGACGAAGAGCCGGGAAGACTGGGCAACCCAGATGATGCGCTCAAGAATGATCTTGGGCGTGATGGGCTTGGCGATGATGAAGTTCGCGCCGCAGTCCCGCGCCTTTGTCACCTGGCTCCGGCGAGTGTGCGCGGTGACGATGATGGCGGGGGTCAGGCGCACCTGTTCGTCAGAGGACCGCCGAAGCCAGCGGATGAACTCATAACCGTCGACCCCGGGCATCTGGGCGTCCGTGAGGATCAGATCGAAGGCGGTCTCTGTGCAGGCTTCCTTGGCTTCTTCAAAACTGATGGCCCTCTTGAACTTCCGCATGCCGAAGCCGTCAAGAACGCCACACAGGAGCTCGACCGCCTGCATGTTGTCGTCGACGACAAGCACGGAGGCGCTGGACAGGTTGATCCGGGCGGATCCGTTCATCGAAGTCTCTCCGTCGCCCTAACGGGCGTCCGACCCGGTCCATACTGCGCCCGACCCGTAAAGGGTTGGTTCCGTATCAAGGTTACGACGGCATTAACCCCACCACGCGTTTCCCGGCGGGTGCCATCCGGGTTAGAACCGCTTACTCGCCCAATGGAGTTCCCGATGCGTCTGGCCCTGATCGCCTTTACAGCCCTGGCCCTCGCCGTACCCCTGTCCGTCGCCGAGGCGGCGACTCCGCAGGCCGAGGTGGCGCGGATCGAGAACAGCCCTGGGTATCGGAAAGCCGTCAGTGTGCTGACCGCAGAGCACGCGCGGACGGTGGAGGACATTGTCCGCCTGACCGAGATTCCAGCGCCACCCTTCGGAGAGGCCAGTCGAGCCGCCGCCTACCAGCGCGACCTCGAAGCCCTGGGGTTGGTGGATGTAAAGATGGATGCGGAAGGCAATGTCACGGGGATCCGTCCGGGCCTGAAGACCCGGGGTAAGGGCCCCTTCGTAGCGGTGGCCGCCCACCTTGATACAGTGTTTCCGGAAGGGACCGATGTTAAGGTCCGCCGGCAGGGCTGGCGTCTGGCCGCCCCCGGAATTGGCGATAACACCCGGTCCCTGGCGACCCTGTTGGCATGGGTCCGCGCCCTTGACGCGGCTGGCGTGCAGACTGACGCCGATCTCCTGATCGTCGGCAATGTCGGGGAGGAAGGCGTCGGCGACCTGCGGGGGATGAAGGCCCTCTTCCAGAGGGGCCCCTATGTCGGACGGATCTCGGCCTTCTTCTCCGTCGACGGCTCGGACCCCTCGGGGGTCGTGACGGCGGGTGTCGGATCCCGGCGCTACCATGTGGTTTTCAGCGGTCCGGGAGGGCACAGCTATGGCGCCTTCGGGATCGTCAACCCGATGGTTGCCATGGCGGGCGCAGTGACGGGACTCTACACGGTGAAGCCGCCGCAGACGCCCAGGACAACCTACTCGGCCAGCGTGACCGGGGGCGGTACATCGGTGAATGCTATTCCTGCGTCGGTCTTTGTCGACGTGGACCTCAGGTCAGAGGACGCCGGTGCCCTGGCGGACCTTGACCGGCAGTTCAGGGCCTCCGTGGAAAGTGCGGTCGCTACCGAGAACGCCGCCCGTTCCACCGCCTTCGGACCCATCAAGGCCGAGATGAAGCTCATCGGCGAGCGCCCTGCAGGAAAAACCCCGTCTGACAGCCGTCTGGTCCGGATCACCCAAGCCGCCATTACCGCAAGGGGCTTCGATCCTTCGGAGGAGGCCTCGTCGACAGACGCCAACATTCCCATGAGCCTCGGGATTCCCGCCGTGACGATCGGCGCCGGGGGCCGCGGGGGCCGCGCCCATGCACCCGACGAATGGATCGATGTCGAGCCGGTCGAGATGGTGCGCGGCATGTCCGTCGGCCTGCTGGCGATCCTTGCCACGGCAGGCGTGCGTTAGGCTTCAGAGCCCGAGGACGAGTCGGGCCATGATGTCCCGCTGGATCTCGTTGGATCCCCCGTAGATCGAGCCGGCCCGGTTATTGAGATACAGGGCCATAGCCGTCAGGCCATGCTCCGGTCCGATGAAGTCCTGGCCTCCGTCCGGCGCCCTTGCGGCCTTCTGGTCGACGGCGGCGTAGGCGGCGATCCCCTCCATGGCCAGCTCGTCCAGCTTCTGCCGGGTCTCCGTCCCCTGGGTCTTGAGCATGGACGAGGCCGGCCCGGGATTGCGTCCGGAGGCGAGCTCGGCGAGCACCCTGTGTTCAGTCATCTCTACGGCGTCAAGGATGACGCCCAGGGCGGCGAGCCGGGACCGAAACGCTGGGTCTTCAATGAGCGGGCCGCCCCCATCCGCCAACTCCCCACGGGCCAGGGCCTTGAGCCTTTCGAAGGCGACCTTCAGACCGGCGGCCGAACCGCCCCCGCGCTCAAACTCAAGAAGATACTTGGCGACTGTCCAGCCCTGGTTCTGCTCACCAACCCGACCCGAGACCGGAACCCGTACATTGTCGAAGAAGACCTGGTTGACCTCGTGCTCGCCCGCCAGGGTCACGATCGGGCGGACCGAGACCCCTGGGGTTTCCATGTCGAGCAGAAGAAAGGTGATGCCCGCCTGCGGCTTTCCATCGCTCCGCGTCCTGACGAGGCAGAACATGCGGTTCGCCCAGTGGGCATGGGTCGTCCAGATCTTGGTTCCGTTTAGAACATAGTCGTCGCCGTCCAGGTCGGCGCGGAGTTGCAGGGCGGCGAGGTCCGAACCTGCGCCCGGCTCGGAGTATCCCTGGCACCAGTAGTCCTCGCCCGACAGGATCCGCGGCAGGTAGTGCGCCTTCTGCTCCTCCGAGCCGTACCCCATGATTACCGGGCCGACCATCTTCAGCCCCATGGGCGCAAGCGATGGCGCCCCAGCCCGGGCACTTTCCGCTGCGAAGATGTAGCGCTGCATTTCGCTCCATCCCGTGCCGCCGTATCGGATGGGCCAGGCAGGAGCGACCCAACCCCGGCGGTGCAGAATTCTCTGCCAGGCGAGGCTGTAGGTCTTGTCCATGAAGACACTGGTGGCGCGCCGTCCGGCACGCCTCAGCTCGGGCGTAAGGTTCGCCTCCAGGAAGGCGCGGACCTCCCCCCGAAAGTCCAGGTCCTCGCGGGACAGGTCGAGATGCATTCGAAATCCTCCGGCCGTGGGAGTTTCTGCCGGCCCCGACCCTGCGTCAATCAAGGCCCAGAGGATCAGGCCGTCCGCTGGAGTTCCTGCTTGACCCGTTCCGCCAGGGTCTTGATGTCGATGGGCTTGGCGAGGAAGGAGACATTGGTCTCGCCCTCCAGCAGGTTGGAGAACTCCGCTTCTGCATAGCCGGAAATGAACATGACCGGCGCACCGGCGAGGTACTCCCGGGCCGCCTTGAGGAGCTCAGGTCCCTGCATGCCGGGCATGACGACGTCGGAAATCATCAGGTCGATCTCGCCAGCGTGCGCCTCCGCCAGTTCGAGCGCTTCCTCGCCGCTTGAGGCCTCGATGACTTCATAGCCCCGGGCGCGCAGGAGCTTGGCGGCCACGCTGCGGACCGCGTCCTCGTCCTCCACGAACAGGATGCGACCGGCACCGGACAGGTCCCGGGCGGCCGGGCGGGCGGGACGCGGCGGGGCCGGCGCGGTTGCGGCGGGGACATGTACGGGCAGGAAGATGCGGAAGGCGGCACCCTGCCCTGGCCGCGAGTCCACAGAGATCCAGCCCTCGGATTGCTTGACGATGCCATAGACCGTCGCCAGGCCGAGGCCCGTCCCCTCTCCCACCGGCTTGGTTGTGAAGAAGGGGTCGAAGATCTTTGTCATGACCTCGGCCGGAATCCCGGCTCCGTCGTCGGAAACCTCGATCAGGGCCTGTTCCGTCCCGGGATCGGGATAGCCGAGGGCCTGGGCCTCGGCCGCCGAGACCCGGGCGGCCCGGATCCTTACGGTCGAACCGCCGTGGGACCGGATGGCGTCACGGGCATTGACGACGAGGTTCATCACCGCGGTCTCGAGCTGGCCCCGGTCCGCCCGCACGGTGGGCAAGCTGCGACCGTACTCGGTCACCAGGGTGATATCCTCAGGCAGGACCCGCCGCAGCAGAACCTCGAACTCGGAAATGAGTTCGCCAAGATCGAGGCTTTCACGCTGGACCGTCTGCTTGCGGGAAAAGGCCAGAAGTTTGCGAACGAGTTCTGCAGCGCGTGTCGAGGTCTGCCGGATCTGGTTGAGGCCTTCGTAGGACGGATCGCCCACAGGATGGCGCTGCGACAGCTCGTCGAGCTGCATGAAGATGGCCATCAGAAGATTGTTGAAGTCGTGGGCCACACCGCCCGCGAGTTGGCCGATGGCCTGCATCTTCTGGCTCTGGGCCAGCTGGAGTTCGATCTGCTTCTGTTCTGAAACGTCGACGAGGAAGGCCAGCCACCGCTCTCCGGAGGGCGACAGGTAGAGATGGACGATCCGTGCAGGCTCGCCCACCAACCGCATTTCAACGGCTTCCAGCTGGGACCGGCCCGTCGCCAGGCGCTGCGCCGCCTCGCCCAGCGACACCGCGTCAAAGAGGTCGCCGAAGACGCTTCCCGCCCGAGGCTCGCCGGTCATGGCCTCCAGCGCCGGGTTGGCTTCGAGTATGATGGCCGCAAAGGGATCGCCGCCGTCCAGGAGGGCGGCGCCAAACGGCGCGCCTCCAGCGAAAGCGTCGAGACTGTCCGGGGTCGCGGCAAGACGCCCGTCGGGAACCCTCTCGACCAGAGTGTCTGACGAGGAGATCGAAAGCGGTTGTGCAGGGGTTGAAGACAGCCGGACCAGGAAACGCCTCGACCCGGCCGCGCTGACCACCGCGGGGCGATCTACCCCGCCCATCCTGAGCGCGGCTCGGCCTACGCCGCCCCTGCGCGCTTCGGAAAGGGCCTGGAACAGGCCTGGCGCTTGGGAAGGCGCCCGTGGCAGACGTACCGCCGGACCCACAAGGTCGAGCCAGGCGCGGTTCGCAGAACGGATCCTGCCATCGACTGCGGCGACTGCCGCCGGCTCCTCCAGCGCCGTGACGAGGCGCTCGTCACCATCCAGGGCAGCGCCGGCCACAGGCCTGCCACCCCGGAAGACAAGGAATCCAAGGGCGACAAAGCCCGTAAGGCCTGCCAGCAGCAGGACGCTCGCCGCTGTTTCAGGGCCAGACATCAGCACAGTCCAGGCCGCAAGGGCCACGACGCAGGCAAACAGGACGAGGACCAGCAGGTCGACGCCATCCATGCCGAGTCCCCGACGCCTCGAGCCGGTCATGGTCCCGCCTCCCCTGCCTGTCTCGAATCAGGCGCGATTCCAGGTTGAAGAACACCCCAGAAGGGTTTCCGAACCATTGAGGCTAAGCTTTGGTGGATCAGCGGGCCGCCGAGAAGCGACGGCGTCCGGCAAGGACGAAGCCGATCACCTTGGCGACCGCCTCATACTGGGCGATCGGGATCTGTGCGTCGATTTCCACCGCGGCGTAGAGGGCGCGAGCCAGCGGGGCATCCTCGACGACGGGAACGCCTGCCTCCTCGGCGACGGCGCGGATCCTCAGGGCCAGGGAGTCTACCCCCTTGGCGACGCAGGTCGGCGCAGCTGACTCGCCTTCTTCATAGGACAGGGCGACGGCGTAGTGGGTCGGGTTCATGATCACGACCGTGGCCTTGGGGACGGCCGTCATCATCCTCTGGCGCGCCCTCTGGGCACGGATCGCCCTCTGGCGCGCCTTGATGTGGGGATCACCGTCGGTCTGCTTGAACTCCTCCTTCACTTCCTCCCGGGTCATGCGCTGGCGTTTCAGGAATCTCTGCTGCTGTATGATCCAGTCGACCGCAGCGATGGCCAGGAGGAGGCTGATCACCAGGATGGAGAGCTTCTTCACGATCTCGAGGGAGAGCGGGAGCAGGTCCACGACATCCACCGCGGGAAGCTGCTGAAGCTGCACCCAGTAGGGCCGCAGAACGAAGTACCCGATGGCGCTGACGACAGTCAGCTTGATGAAGGACTTGGCGAACTGGATCAGGGCGTCGGGCCCGAACAGCCTGTTGAGGCCGGCCAGTGGCGAGAGCTTGCTGAGTTCGAACTTCAGACCCGCAGGCGACCACACGGGTCCGGTCTGGATCACAAAACCGAAGATACCCGCCAGCATGGCGGCGCCGGTGACGAAGAGCAGGATCGGAGCGACGACGCCCGCCAATTGCCAGCTCATCGCCATGGCCCCCCCGGGAGACAGGTCAATCTTGTCCGGATCCTGGATGTACGGCGCCAGGTCGACGAGAAGGTTACGGCTTAGAACCCCGCCCAAAAAGGCGATGACACCCGCGGCGGCTGCGAAGGATGCGATCTGAGGAAGATCCAGGGTCTTCGGAATGTCGCCCTTCTCGCGCGCCTGTTCAAGGCGGCGACTGGTGGGCTCTTCTGTCTTTGACGCGGAGTCGTTTTCTTCAGCCACCGGTCACCCCGGCAAAGCTGTTGAGGAGGCGGCCGTAGCCATTCACCCAGACGACGCCGATAAGCCCGAGGCTCATGGCGAGGATGGCGAGGGAAAAGAGGACCATCAGAGGTGAGGCCACAAAGAAAACCTGGAACTGCGGCATGATCCGCGCCGCCAATCCCACCGCCACGTTGAAGACAAGGGCGAGGACCAGGACCGGCGCGCTGAGTTGGATACCCAACCGGAAGGCTTCCGAAAGGGTCCGGATGGCCAGGGCCCCGGAGTCCATCACCGGCGCCGCGGTCCCGAAGGGGAAGATGGTGTAGGAGTTCACCATGGCACCCAGGAAGAGGTGATGAAGGTTGGTCGAGAAGATCAGGATCAGCCCGATCAAACCGACGAAGGTCGCCACTGTCGTCGAGGGCTCAACCAGGCCCGGGGCAGACGTCTGGGCGAAGGACAGGGTCGACTGGATCGAGATGATCTCCCCGGCCACGGACAGGGAGGCCATGAACAGCCGCAGCACGGAGCCGATCATCAGGCCGATAAAGGCCTCGCGCACCACCTGCAGGGCCATGGTCCCCAGCTCAGCCGGCGGCGCAGGCGCGACCGGCATGACCACAGGCGTCAGGACGAGGGTCAGCAGAAAGGCGAAGGACAGGCGGATTCGTACGGGCACCGCCTGGTCGCCGATCCCAGGCATGGTCATGACCATGGCCGCAAGCCGAGTGAAGACCATGGCTCCAGCGTAGACCTGCTGGACGGTGGCGTAGGGTTCCACTGCCGCTACATCGCGGCAATACGGCCGGCGATCTGGGTCATGAAGCCCGACATCAGGGCACCCATGATCGGCAGAAAGATCAGCAGGGAAATGAAGACGGCGACGATCTTTGGCGCAAAGACCAGGGTCGCCTCCTGGATCTGCGTCAGGGCCTGGAAGAGCCCGATCACGACCCCCACGACAAGGCCGACAATCAGCATGGGCGCCGCCATCTGGATGGTGAGCCAGAGAGCGTTCCTGCCGATGTCGAGAACTTCTGCGCCATTCATGACGAAACTCCCTCCGCCGCCGACCCGAGGGGTCAGATCGGCATACGCATGATTTCCTGGTAGGCGCTGATGACCTGGTCGCGCACCGCCAGGACCGCTTCCAGGCTGGTCTCAGCGGCGGACACGGCCGTGGCGACATCGATCAACTGGGCCTTGCCCTGGGCGTGCGACACGATCTGCTGCTCGGCTGCCTTCGAGGTGTCGATTGCATTGCCAACGGCCGTCTTGACCATTGCGCTGAAATCGAGGCCTCCCGCCTCTCCGGCGGCGTCCGTGGCCAGGCCTGACACGCCCTTCTGGGCGGCGGCGTAAGCCTTTGCTACGCTGAGGGCAGTGATCATTCAGCTTCTCCCATCACTTCCGGATCAGGTCCAGGGTCCGGAGCTCCATGGCCCGGGCGGTCTCGATCACGTTGAGGTTGGCCTCGTAGGCGCGCTGTGCGGAGCGCATGTCCAGCGACTCGATGAGGGTGTTGACGTTGGGTAGCTTGACGTAGCCGTTGGCGTCGGCAGACGGATGGCCTGGATCGTACTCGGTCTTGAATTCGCCCTGGTCGGGCAGGACCCGCACCATCTTGACGCCCTGCCCGGCCTCTGTCCGCACCGGCTCGAAGACCGGGACCTGTCTGCGGTAGGGATCCCCGCCCGGCGTCCGCGAGGTGGAGTTCGCGTTGGCGATGTTCTCGGCGATGATCCGCATCCGCGCCTGCTCAGCGCGCAGGGCGGTGGCAGCGATGGCCTGGACCGGATTGGATGGGGGGCGCACATCAGCCATTCAAACGTTCCTATCTGCCCGGGGCCCTGGCGGAGGTCCGGATCATGGCCATGGACTTCTGGTAGAAGCCGATCGCGGCCTCGTAGTTCATCCGGGAGTCCGCCATCCGCATCATCTCGTCCTCGAGGGAGACCTGGTTTCCATCGAGCGTAGTGACCGTGTCGGCGCGACGTTCGGTCCGAAAACCGTTCGCCGCAGTGGCGGCGTCCGGTCCCGAGGGCCGCATATGAGCAGGGTTCGTAACCTGCAGGACCGTCGGAGATTCAGAGCCGCCGCCGGTTTTCCTGAAGCTGAACGGCGTCAGATCCTGGGGCCGATAACCCGGCGTATTGGAGTTTGCGATGTTCTCGGCCACGAGCCGCTGGCGGTCGGAGAAATAGTTCATCCGACTGCGCAGCATGGCGAAGAGAGGTATGGAGGAGACGTCCATGCCTTCACGGTAAACAAACAGGGTTAATCGCTCCTTAACATCCTCTTGGCAGGGTGGTGGCTATGGACGCTATGACCCTCGCCCGGGCGACCTTCGCCCTTCTCTTCACCCTTGGCCTGGTAGGGATCGCTGCGGTCCTGCTGCGGCGTTTCGGGCCAGGGGCCGCTCTGCGCCTTCCCGGCTCGGCTCGCGACCGCAGGATGAAGGTCATCGAAACCCTGGTGCTGGACCCGGCGCGCCGGCTTGTCCTCGTGGAGTGCGACGGCGAATCCCGGCTTCTGATGCTGGGAGAGGGTCGCGAACTCAACCCGCCGGGCCGGAAGCCGGAGGCCTGAGCATGTCCAGAGCCGAGAACAAAACCCTCAGGATGGCCGAGCTCAAGGCTGATCTCCGCCAGGCCGCCCGGCTCGCCCTCATGGCGGGGGCGATAGGCCTCATCTTCCCGGCAGCGGCCCTCGCCCAGGCTGTGAACATCGACCTGGGGACCGGTGCGGGCCTGACCCAGAGGGTCGTCCAGTTGATCGGCCTGCTGACGGTCCTGTCTCTGGCACCGTCCATCGTCATCATGACCACCTCATTCGTCCGGATGGTGGTGGTGCTTTCCCTCCTGAGGACGGCGCTGGGTATCCAGCAGAGCCCGCCCAACGCCGTGCTGATCAGCCTGGCCCTGTTCATGTCAGCGATCGTCATGACCCCGACCCTGCAGAGGTCCTATGACCTCGGGATCCGGCCGCTGATGGACAACCAGATGGAGCTTCCCGCCGCCTTCGAGGCGGCCAGCGGACCCGTGAAGACCTTCATGCTCAGCCAGGTGGACCGCGATGACCTCGCCCTCTTCATCCGCCTGTCGAAGATTCCCCGTCCCGCGACCGCCCAGGATGTCCCGATCCGGGTCGTGACCCCGGCCTTCATGATTTCCGAGCTGAAGACCGCCTTCGAAATCGGCTTCCTGCTCTTTATTCCCTTCCTGGTCATTGACCTGGTGGTGGCCAGCGTCCTGATGAGCATGGGCATGATGATGCTGCCGCCGGTCGTGGTGTCTCTGCCCTTCAAGCTGATCTTTTTTGTCCTGGTTGACGGGTGGCGACTGGTGGCCGGCAGCCTGATCGAGAGTTTCCAGCGCGCCTCTGGCGGCTGATCCCGAACCTTCGCAACTTACGGAGCGCGACGCCCTGCCCAGGTGGGGGCCGTTAGGGGACCACCTTCAGGCGGCCACCTTCAGGCAGGACGTGATGGAGTCTGCGGACGGGGCGGCGCTGCAGGCGAAGCCGGAGTTGAAGGCGCGGCGGCCGTTGTGGAGCGCGGGGCGGGCGTCGGAGTGCGCGTAGCCGGCGCAGGGGCGCGAGATGCCGGTCTGGCAGCAGCGTCGGTAGGCGCCGGTGCCGCCTTGGCGAAGCGGCTGCGCATCTTGTCGACCCAGCCTGTGAAGGCCTCATTGTCTGCGGTTACCTTGCTGAAGTCGGCGGCGCCGACCTCGCCAGACTCCATCCCGGTCAGCCCGACCCTGAGGGCGTCGGGGTTCCGGGCCTGGTCTATGAAGTCACCGTAGCGGGTGCGAAGTCGCGTGAGGCTGCCGTCATCTCCGGAGAGGCTGTAGGCGATGCCAGCGCGCAGGAGTTTGCCTTCCTCGTCGGCGGTCAGGGCACCCGGACGACGCCAGCGGTCGCCAAGGCTGCGCTCGAAGGCGGCGGCGGCTACAGGCCAGTTCTTCTGTCGCCAGGTAATCTCGTTACGGAGTTCCTCGCCCTCGGGCGTCTGGTCCGCCTCCAGCAGTTCAATGGCGTCGCCGGGCCGGTTCAGGGCAATGAGGGCGCGGGCCTCTACCCTGCGGCGCTCCATCTGCATGGCCGGCGGAAGGAGAGTCGTGCGGGAATTGTTGATCGCCTGGAGGGCCTGCTCGGGCTTGCGGTCCATTAGGTAGATGACGGCCAGGTCAGTGGCGACCTGGGCCTTCGGGGCACCGTCGAGGCGGTTTTCCGTCTGGTACTTGAGCAGTTCGGCCGCCTGCTCCAGAAGGTCGACCTTGACCAGGCGTCCCACGAGCCGGCGTACCATCATGTCGCCGTCAGCGCCCAGGGGTGTCAGGTCCTTGAAGTCCAGGAAGAGGGCCAGGGCCTGGATCGGCTGAAGCCCATCCGCCACCCCGTCCATGAATAGGGACCTGAAGGCCTGGTTGAGGTCGGCCTGAAGCTTCACCGCCTCGGGAAGATCAGGGAGCGCGCGGCCTGCGGACCTCAGGGTCTCGAGGGCTTCGCGGTAACGACCCTGGTCCAGGTAGAGGCCGCCGAGGGTGCGGATGATCTCCATCTCCGTCCCGTCTCCCCGCCAGCGATACCTCAGGGCGTTGAGTTCCTCCGCAGCCTGGTTGATGTCGATACGGCCCGATTCCAGGCGAATGCGAGCTGCGTGAAGGGCTGCGGGCGTCGCCAGCCAGTCGAGGGGCGCAGTCGCAACGGCCTGGTAGATCCTGACGGCGCGGTCCTTTGCACCCTGGGCTTCGAGCAACCGGGCCTGGAGAAGTCGAACGGATAGGGTTTCCGTGGAGTTTGCACGGTCCTCCAGGGCCAGACGGATCGCCTTGTCCGCGCCCTCGAAGTCTCCCTGAGCGAGCGCCGCCTGTCCTTCAGCGCGGGCAAAGCGCGACTTCCACTCGGGGGAGAACTGGTTGAAGGCCTCGGCACCCGCGGAGAACGCGTTGCGGACCTCGGTCCACTGTCCCAGCTGGGCCGAGATATAGGCTCGCCAGAGTGCGGCCGAGGGATCGGAGGCGAGTATGGGTGCCGAGAAGTCGGTGTCCGCCTCTGCATAGCGCCGCGCCATCACCCGGGCGATGCCGCGCAGTCCCCTGAACTCAGCGGACTCGAGCACTTCTGGGGAAACTCGGGCCAGGTCGTTCAACACCCCGATGGCTTCGAAGGACAGCTCGCTGCCAACCAGGAATCGAGCGAGGGCAAAGCGGCTGGCGGTGGGCCCGCTCCTTCCCTTCTGGGCTTCCTCGGCGGCGGCGGCGATGAGGGTGTTGTAACGGTCAAGGAAGCCCTTGGGTCCCGTCTGGGGCCAGTTCACCTGGTCGATCAGGGCCGGCATGATGGCTGGACGCGGCGCATCGAGGCTCGCGTCCTCGGGAGCGGAACCGACCGAGAGGGGCGACAAGGCGAGGCCCTCGGGCCGCCCGATCCGGACAATGTCGCCATCGTGGGTCACAGCCAGGTCGGAAACGAAGGATTCCAGTGCGAGCCCCTGGGACGACGGAAGGACCGTGACCTGGGCGAATTGCCGTTTCAGGGGTGCGCCCTTGGCCGGCCCCAGGGCGGTGACAACTGTCATCCGGTCGCCGACAACCGGATCCTCGAGGCGGATGATGCGGGTCGCACCCGCGACCGCGCTCTTCAGGGCCGCAGGGCCGCCAGCCTCATCGCGCACGACCCGCACCACTGGTGTCTGGGGCGAAGGGGCCCGTCCCAGGGTGACGGTCCAGGCTGCGCCAGCCGAATCCGCCCGAAAGGGCGTTCCCGGAGGCGCTTCGATCCGGACCGCAGCGTAGTCAGGCCCCCGGTAGGCTTCGGCCGAAGTCATCTGCCTCAGCCCTCGGGGCAGCGTCGAGATGTCCAGGCTGGCGGGCGCATCGAAAACCACCCAGATGGCCCCACCACGCCGGAAGACAGCGGCCCCTGCGGGGTTAGCGAAGGGAAATGTGAGAACCGCCTGTCCCTGGCCGAGGGCGATATCCGCCTTGACGATCCCGCCTTTCGGCAGCGGATCGGGCCGCTCGGCAAGCTCGGGCGGTGCCTCCGCGACGGACGCCTGTTCAGGCGTTGGGCCTTCCGGGGCTGGATCCGCAGGTTCGGGCTTGGAGGTCAGGTTAACCCACACAGAACCGTCAGCGACGCCCGACTTCATGTCGGCGTCTTTGGAAAGGGTCAGGACCAGCTGGGTGCGCCCGCCTGACTGGGCGATACGCACCGCTTCGATCCACCGGGGCGGTGAGGTGCGGAACCGAGAGAGATCCGGGCGCGCTGCGGCCGGGAAGGTCACGGTAAGCACGGACCCCTCGCGCCGGGTCGAAACCCCGGGACCGAAGTCCAGTCGGGTGAAGTCAGAGGCCTCGCCGACCCGGACAGCCTGAGATGCAGCCGTGGGGGCCGCGCCGATCGGGGTGGCGACCGACGCGACGATCGCCATTGCGGCGACGCTGGACCCGAGTGACCGGCGCAGGGACATGGATCAGGCTGGACCCGGCCGGGCCGGCGCTGCCGCCCGGGCACCTGCCGGTGGCGTCGCGCCAGTCGGCGCTGGAGTCGCCCCGGAGTCCTCAGCCGCCGTGCGGACCGAACTGAAGCGGTTGGCGAGGGACTCGGTCAGCTTCTTGGCTTCGGCCGGCGGCATCTGGGCCAGGATGAGGGCCAGGGACTTTTCCTTCAGCTTGGCGGCAATGGGGAGTCGAACGGAGTCATTCAGCAGGACCATGCGCGGCGCAGCGTCCTTGGGCTTCATGGCCTCGAACACCTTGACCATCCGGCCCACCTCGGCGGCCTCTTGGTCATCAGCGACCTTGAGCAGGCCCTTGATGTCGGACTTCAGGCCGTTGAGGGTCTTAACCTTGGCGTCGAGCTTGGTCTCGGCGGCGGCCAGGAGTGCGAGCTGCGTGCTGAGATCAGACTCCCGCTGGTCAAGCTGGCCTCGGCGGGTTCCAAGGCTCTGCAGGACCTGCAGCTCGGCTGGTGAAAGGCCAGCCTCCTTTGCAAGCTCTGCCGCTGTCGGAGCACACACCAGGGGCTTCGGGGCAGGTGCCGCTGCGGCCAGCTTGGTGGGATCAGCAGGAGCGCCCTCTGACGGCTTGCCGGCTGGAGATTTGGCGCCTGCTGTCTCCGCCCTGCCCCCGGCCTGGCCTGCAACGTCCTGGGCGAAGGCGCGGGCCCCGGAAAACAGATCCGGGGCGCCCTTGGCACCCGCTAGCGCATTGAGCGCCAAAACTCCGCCGGCGGCGACCCCGACGAGGGGAAGGATCCTGGGAAAGCGGCTCATCGACGGGCTCCGGCGTAGGCGGACCGCGCGGAACTCTCCGGCGAGAGAAAGAGATCATCCTCAAACTCGGGACGCCTGCGAACGCCGACAGCGGCACGGCGCGGCGGCGGCGTCTCCAGGTCTGCATCGCGGCCCCGGGCGCGGGCCTCCCGGCTCTGGGCGAGCAGAGAACCAAGGTTCCGGCTGAGGCGCTCGATGTCGGCTTCCGAAGTTTCCGGCTGCCTCGCGTCCACAGCCAGACCGGCCCGGGCACCTGCCTCGAACTGCTGGTCAAGCCGGGCAGCAAGGATTCGGGCACGTTCAATACGGCTGACCAGGACCTCGGCCATCTCGTCGCTGGCAGCCTTCAGGTCTGCGAGCCCGCGCTCGGCCCGGGCCGCGGCGTTGTCGAGCTCGGCGACCGCCTTTGCGAAGCCCAACTGCCCTTCACGAAGGACCATGAGACGCTGGTTCAGTCGCCAGCCCATCCAGAGCGCGCCACACAGCAGGGCCATGAGCAGGAGATTGAGGGCGATGGAAATCATGACTTGATCATCTCCTGTACGGCGGTGCGCGCGACCCCGCTGAGGGGGGCATCCACGCGGACCGCGATCTGCTGGTTTCGACGGCCCATCCGCGCGGTGGTCAGGTACACCGTGCCTGCCCGCAACTCGACCGCCTGGTCTGGAGTGGCGTTGAGCATCAGGGTGTCTCCGACCTTAAGGTTGAGGATGGTCTGGAGAGGAAGTTGCTGTTCGTCGAGAACGGCGCGCACGTCCATCTGGGTGGTCCAGAGTTCCGTGGCCAGGTGGCCTTCCCAGATGTTGTCGCGTCCGAACTTCTCGCCCATGAACTGCTGGAGCAGCATCTTGCGGATGGGCTCGAGCGTCGCGTAGGGCAGCAGGAGCTCGATTCGTCCGCCCCGATCCTCCATATCGATCCGCAGCTTGACCAGGATCGCGGCGTTGGCGGGGCGGGCAATGGCGGCGAAACGCGGATTTGTCTCCAGCCTGTCGAGTGTGAAGGTGACAGGGGTCAGGGGCTCGAAGGCCAGCTTCGCGTCCCCGAGGACGACTTCAACCATCCGCTGGACCAGTACGCGCTCGATGGTCGTGTAGGGACGCCCCTCAATCCGCATGGCTGCAGTTCCGCGGCGCCCGCCGAGCAGGACATCAACGATCGAGTAGATGAGGTTCGAATCCACGGTCAGCAGCCCGTAGTTTTCGAGCTGCTCGGCCTTGACGACCGCGAGGATGGCCGGAAGCGGAATCGAGTTCAGATAGTCCCCGAAGCGGATCGAGGAGATGCTGTCCAGGCTGACCTCGACATTGTCGGAGGTGAAATTGCGAAGCGAGGTCGTCATGTACCGAACGAGACGGTCGAAGACGATCTCGAGCATCGGCAGGCGCTCGTAGGACACGAGGGCCGAGTTAATGATGGCGCGGATGCCGCTGCGCGCGCCAGAATCGTCGTCAGTGAGATCAAAGCCCAGGAGGCTGTCGATCTCGTCCTGGTTGAGGATGCGCTCGGCGCCGCCGACGCCGTCTGAGGAGTCGCTCCGCCCCCACCCCTCTTCCACGCTCGTTGCGATGTCGTCTGATTCCGCCATGTCGCCTTCTCCAGCCGGGCCAGGCCCTAGCTGATGAGCATCTCCTCGATCAGGACTGAATTCACGCGCGCCGGGGCGATCACCAGGTTGATCCGGCGCAGGACTTCCCTGCGAAGCTGGAAGGTTCCCTGCGACCCCTGAAGGTCTTCCGGCCGCAATTCCCTCAGGAACCCCTGGAACATGTCCTGGATCCGCGGGAGGGCGGGCTGGATCATGTCCGCCGCTTCCTGGTTAGGGGCCTCGAGAGTGATCTTGAGCTTCAGGTAGGTCGGACGGCCGTCGGCGGCCTGCATGTTCGCGACCATGTTGGGCAGGGTGCAGAAGAAAACGCCATCGGGACCCTCGGTGACCACCACGGCAGCAGAGCCTGCGGCACCCTCCTTCTTCTCCCCTTCGCCTTCCTTTTTCTTGCCCTTCTCGGCCTTCTCGCCCTTCTTTTCCGCCTTGCCGTCAGCCTTGCCCTCAGCTGCGGGCGGCTTTCGGAAGAACATGAAATAGGCACCGGCACCGCCGCCTACGAGGACAAGCAAGGCGGCCGCGGCGATGATGATAAGCCGGAGGGGAAGCTTCTTGCCGCCCTCGGGCTTCTCCGCACCTTCAGCGCCTTCCAGATCGACTTCTTCCGGCTCGGACTTCTTGGGGGGCTTGGCCACGGCCGCGACTCCAGAGGGATACCTCCGCTGACCATGGCCAAGTTTAGTTAACGATCCGTTTTAACCCGACGAGGACTCGGGGGAAAACGACCCGGCAATTTCCGCCGGGGTACCTGAATTAACCATTTTATTTGTTGTTTTTATTCAACTTTCGAGTTGGCCTAAGGCTTGCATGGTGAACGGCGGACCCCTGGGTCGCCAAGATCAGGTGCATTGAGTCGATGGACAACGCCCTCTACGTCGGACTTTCCCGCCAGATGACGCTCCAGCGCCACCTGGACATCGTGGCGAACAACATCGCCAATGCAGACACCTCTGGCTTCAAGACCGAAGAGCCCCTCTTCCGGACGGAGCCAAAGTCGCCGGCGCAGACTGCGGATGGGCCAAAGCCGATCAAGTTCGTGATCGACGCCGGACTCACCCGGAACTTCAGCCAGGGCGCGCTGCGAGCCACCAATTCGGCTTTTGACCTGGCCATAGACGGCGCCGGGTTCTTCCGGATCCAGACCCCTGGAGGCGAGCGCTACACCCGCGACGGGCACTTCCGCCTCGACGAGACCGGCAGGATCGTCACCCAGAGTGGTCAGGCGGTTCTCGACGCCGGTGGCGCGGAAGTAATCATTGACCCCAAGAAGGGGGCCCTGGAAATCGCCCGGGACGGATCGATGAGCCAGGGGATTGAACAGGTCGGACGGCTCGGCGTCGTCGTCTTCGATTCCCTCTCGGACCTCGAGAAGTCCGGCGACAACCAGTTCCGGAATACCTCCAACCAGCAACCTCAACCGGCACCAAGCTCCCTGCTGCGCCAGGGCATGCTGGAGGGTTCCAACGTCAATCCCGTCCTCCAGGTCACCGACATGATGCAGGTGACCCGGGCCTACGAGTCCCTGGCCCGGATGATGGAGGCCACCCAGGAGCTGTCCCGGCGAACCGTCGAGCGGCTCGGACGCGTCGATTAGAAAGGCTGATTTCCCATGCAAGCTCTCCGCACCGCCGCGACCGGCATGGCCGCCCAACAACTGAACGTCGAGGTGATCTCGAACAACATCGCCAACATGAACACGGTAGGCTTCAAGCGACAGCGCGCCGAGTTCCAGGACCTTCTCTACCAGACGCTTGAACGGGCGGGGGCCCAGTCCTCGGAACAAGGCACCGTCGTCCCCACCGGGCTTCAGGTCGGCGCCGGGGTGAAGGCGGGATCGATCTACCGGATCGTCGAACAAGGCGCGATGACCCAGACCGGCAACAAGCTGGACATGGCCATCCAGGGCCGGGGCTACTTTCAGGTCCTGCTGCCGACCAGCGAGATCGCCTATACCCGGGCTGGAAACCTTTCCCTGAATGACCAGGGCCAGCTGGTCACGTCCGAGGGCTATGAGATCCAGCCGGGCATCGTGATCCCGCCGGAAGCCACAGACGTCTCCATTTCCAAGTCCGGTCAGGTGCAGATCATGCAGGCCGGCCAGACCGCGCCGTCGGTCGTCGGCAATCTGGAACTGGCGACCTTCGTCAACGAGGGCGGCCTCGAGGCCATCGGCGACAACCTCTACCTGGAGAGCGGGTCCTCCGGAGCCCCCAACCTGAGTGTGCCGGGCGTGGATGGCACCGGGGTCCTGCTGCAGGGATACACCGAAGCCTCGAACGTGGACGCGGTGTCGGAAGTCACCGCCCTGATCATTGCCCAGAGGGCCTACGAGATGAACTCCAAGGTCATCACCGCTGCCGACCAGATGCTGTCGACGGCCAACCAGGTGAAGAGCTAGTCCCATGCGCCGCCTGATAGCCGCCGCCCTCTCCGCCTGCCTGGCCCTGGCCGCCGCGCCGCCTGCGGTCGCGGGCGTGGCCGTGAACCTGAAGTCCGAGACGGTGGACTCCGACGGCATGGTCACCCTTGGCGACCTGTTCGAGGGTGCGGGGGGCGTTGCAGGTGTTCGCGTCGCCGCCCGGCCGGGCCCCAGCGTGGTACTCGACGCCTCCGCGGTCCAGATACTGGCACACCGCAGCGGCCTGGACTGGGACAACCCCGATCGCCTGCGTCGGATCATCGTTCGGGCCGGCGAAGCCGGGCCGGCTCCAGTTTCGTCGCAGACCCAGGCCCGCAAGGGCGGGATTCAGGTCCTTGCCTATACACGCAGCCTGTCCGCCGGAGAGGAGATCCAGCCGGAGGACCTTGCCTGGACGCGAGTCGCCGCAGCCCCAGCCAATGCCCTTCGCGACG
>CAIWHQ010000316.1 GCA_903912465.1 uncultured Alphaproteobacteria bacterium
GACGCCACGGCCGAGAAGCTCGGCTTCCGGGCGGGCCCCATCGAGGGACCGACCCACTTCAGCCTTTTTCCGCCCCTGCTGCAGCAGATCTGGGGCCAGGCCTGGTTCGAGCGCGGCTGCATCTCCTCGCACTACTTGAACATGGTGGTGGAGGGCGAGGAGGTCCGGGCCTTCGCCGAGGTTCCCGCCGCCGGCGCGACCTCGACCCGCGTCTGGGCCGAGAAGGCCGATGGCACGCCCGTGCTGGAGGCCTCGGCCAGCCTGGGCCCCGACCACGGCCAGACCCTGCTGGAAGGTCGCATGGCCGCCTTGCGCCCGCCGGGCCGACTGGTGATCCTGGAGGACCTGCACGTGGGCCTGAAGGGCGTCGCCGAGGAGCGGGTTCGCATGGACGCCGACCAGCACATGGGCGCCCTCTATCCCTTCAGCCTGAACGACAAGCTGAAGGTCATCACCGAGACCTCGCCCTGGTATTCCGACGCCGCTGCCTCGCCCTGGGGCCGGCCCATCATTCCCTTCGAGATGATCAGCGTCCTGGCGGAACATTCCTCGGGCACCGCCCGCTTCCCGGTAAAGGGGCCCGCCGTGGGCCTGTTCGCCGACCAGGAAATCCGCCTGATCAAGGGGCCCCTCTTCGTCGGCGAGGACTATGTCATCCGCCGCGAGATCGCCGCCCTGGCCCAGAGCAAACGCACGGAGTCCTATTGGGTGCGCACCCGCATCTTCGACGCCACCGGGACCGAGCAGGTGGCTGAGATGCTGCTCAACCACGCCACCCTCAAGCACTCCTACGCCGCCTATCCTCCGGAACTGCTGGCGTGACCGACGCCCTGGACGCCTGGCTCGACCGGGCGGTCCTCGACCCCGGCGACCTCGATGCAGGCGAGGCCGAGGTCCTGGTGCTGGGCGAGTTCAACCACTTCGTCCATGAGAAGGGCGACTTCCGGATCGCCATGGCGCGGCAGGCCGGCCGGCTGGGCTTCAAGGTCTGGGCCGAGGAGTTGGGATGGTCGGACGGAAGGCGGCTGGCCCGGTACTTCGAGGCCCGGGACGAGGCCGTCTTCGACCGCCTGTCCCTGTTCGGCTGGCGCGGCGACGCGCGGGGCGACCGCGATGACCGGCCCACCGGGATCTTCCGGGCCTCTCTGGAGGCCTATCCCTTCGACCTCATGCGCGCCGAACAGACGCGCTTCTACCGGGCCCTCTCGCCTCAGGCCCTCCATGGGTTCGACGTGGCGGCGGGGCATGACGGCGGCTATGTCGACCTGTTCGCGCGGCTGGACGCTACAGGCGCGTCGCGGGCCTGGAGGGCCGCGCTGGCGCGCCGTCCGGGCGAGACCCTGGCAGAAGAAGTGACGCGACTCACCGCCCTGGCCGCAGAGGCGCCTGCGGGGCTCGACCGCCTCGCCCGCGCCGACCTGTCGGCCCTCATCGACGGCCTGACCTATACCGGCCTCGTGAAGACGGCCGCGACCTACGCCGAGACCGCCCCGGCCATGGCCTTCCGGGAGGACGCCATGAA
>CAIWHQ010000317.1 GCA_903912465.1 uncultured Alphaproteobacteria bacterium
ATCGTCTCCATGAACCACGGTTTCACCGTCAGCCGCGAGAGCCTGCCCAAGGGCGTGGAGGAGACCCACATCTCCCTGTTCGACGGCACGAACGCGGGCCTCGCCCTTTCGGGTCGCCCCGTGTTTTCGGTCCAGCATCACCCCGAGGCTTCGCCCGGACCGACGGATTCCCTCTACCTCTTTCGCAGGTTCACCGAGCTCATGGACGCCTCCCGGGGCTAGTCTTCAGGGCACCACTTGTCAGACGCCCCGGGTTCCTTCATGATAGGGTGTCAATTCTCGTGAGTTCGGCTGCTTTTTCGACGCTTCTTCTGTTGCAGCGGGCCAGCTACCGACCTTCCTCGATTTTTGATCCCGTGCGCCCCAACTCCGGGGTTACGGGCCTATCTATCAAGGACGATCGATCAATATGTCTACCGGCACCGTGAAGTGGTTCAATGGAACCAAGGGCTACGGCTTCATTCAACCTGACGAAGGCGGCCCCGATGTGTTCGTGCACATCTCCGCCGTCGAGCGTGCGGGCCTCCGCTCGCTGAACGAAGGCCAGAAGGTTACCTTTGAGCTCGAGCGCGACAAGCGCAGTGGCAAGATGTCTGCGGGCAACCTGGCCGTCTGACCTCCCCAAAAGGGACCAAAGTTCAGCGGGTCGGCGGAAACGCCGGCCCGTTTTTTTGTGGGTGGAATACCGCCCCGCGCCAGGGCCCGGCATGGGTGCTTGCGCCATGCCGACTCCGCCTCTAAACGGGCGTCTTAGCCTTCAATCCGGCCGGTCGCAGCGCGCAGGCGCGCGCGCTGGTCCTGCGCGCGAGTGTCCCCATGCCCAAACGCACCGACATCTCCTCAATCCTGATCATCGGTGCCGGGCCGATCGTAATCGGCCAGGCCTGCGAGTTCGACTACTCCGGCGTCCAGGCCTGCAAGGCCCTGAGGGCCGAGGGCTACCGGATCATCCTGGTCAACTCGAACCCCGCCACCATCATGACCGACCCGGATGTGGCGGACGCGACCTACATCGAGCCCATCACTCCGGAAATGGTCGAGAAGATCATTGCCGCAGAGCGCCCGGACGCCCTCCTGCCGACCATGGGCGGGCAGACCGCGCTGAACACCGCCCTGGCCCTCGAGAGCCGCGGCGTCCTGGCCCGTTACGGCGTTGAGATGATCGGCGCCCGGGCCGAGGTGATCGACAAGGCCGAGGACCGCCAGAAGTTCCGCAACGCCATGGACAAGCTCGGGCTGGAAAGCCCGAAGTCCAAGGCCGCCCATACGCCTGAGGAGGCCATGGAGGGTCTGGCCTTCGTCGGCCTGCCCGCCATTATTCGCCCGTCCTTCACCCTGGCCGGTACCGGCGGGGGCATCGCCTACAATGTCGAGGAATTCCGGGAAATCGTCGAACGCGGCCTCGACCTGTCGCCCACCACCGAGGTGCTGATCGAGGAGAGCGTCCTGGGCTGGAAGGAGTACGAGATGGAGGTCGTCCGCGACAAGGCGGACAACTGCATCATCGTCTGTTCCATCGAGAACATCGACCCGATGGGCGTCCACACGGGCGATTCCATCACCGTGGCGCCGGCCCTGACCCTGACGGACAAGGAATACCAGATCATGCGGACGGCCTCGATCGCCGTCCTGCGGGAGATCGGCGTGGAGACCGGCGGGTCGAACGTCCAGTTCGCCGTCAACCCGAAGGACGGCAGGATGGTCGTCATCGAGATGAATCCGCGGGTGTCGCGGTCCTCGGCCCTGGCGTCCAAGGCCACCGGCTTCCCCATCGCCAAGGTCGCTGCCCGCCTGGCGGTGGGCTACACCCTGGACGAACTGATGAACGACATCACCGGGGCGACCCCGGCGTCCTTCGAGCCTTCGATCGACTATGTCGTCACAAAGATCCCGCGCTTCGCCTTCGAAAAGTATCCAGGATCCGAGCCCTACCTGACGACCTCGATGAAGTCAGTGGGCGAGGTCATGGCCATAGGCCGGACCTTCAAGGAAAGCCTCCAGAAGGCCCTGCGTGGCCTCGAGACGGGCCTGGCCGGCCTGGACGAGGTCGAGATTGAGGGCGCCGCGGATCCTGAGACCGGCAAGGCTGCGGTGGTCCGCGCCCTGGGCATTCCGACGCCGGACCGGCTGCGGGTTATCGCCCAGGCCTTCCGGCATGGCCTGACCGTCGACGAGGTCAACGCCGCCTGTTCCTACGAGCCCTGGTTCCTCAGGCAGCTCCAGGACCTGGTCCGCCAGGAGGGCCTGGTGCGCGCCGGCGGACTTCCGGATACGGCCGAGGGCTTCCGCGCCCTCAAGGCCCAGGGCTTCTCTGACGCCCGCCTCTCCCATCTGACCCGGCAGTCTGAAGCCGCTGTCCGGGCCGCCCGCCGGGCCCTCGGCGTGCGGCCGGTCTTCAAGCGCATCGACACCTGCGCCGGCGAGTTCCGCGCCGATACGCCCTACATGTACTCGACCTACGAGACCGGGGCCCTCGGGCAGGCTCCGGAATGCGAGAGCGACCCTTCCGACCGCCGCAAGGCCATCATCCTCGGCGGGGGCCCCAACCGGATCGGCCAGGGGATCGAGTTCGACTACTGCTGCTGCCACGCCGCCTTCGCCCTGGCGGACATCGGGGTGGAGTCCATCATGGTCAACTGCAACCCCGAGACCGTCTCCACCGACTACGACACCTCGGATCGGCTCTATTTCGAACCCCTGACCGCCGAGGATGTGCTCGAGCTGATTGCCGTGGAGCAGTCCCGGGGAACCCTGATGGGCGTCATCGTCCAGTTCGGCGGCCAGACGCCCCTGAAACTGGCCCAGGCCCTTGAAGAGGCGGGCATCCCCATCCTCGGGACCAGCCCCGACGCCATCGACCTGGCCGAGGACCGCGAGCGCTTCCAGCAGCTCCTGCACCGCCTGGAGATCGCCCAGCCGGTCAACGCCATTGCCCGCTCCCGGGACGAGGCCTTCGCCGGCGCCCACAGTGTCGGTTACCCGGTGGTCATCCGGCCCTCCTACGTCCTCGGCGGCCGGGCCATGGAGATCGTCTACGACGACGAGCAGCTGGAACGCTACATCACCACCGCCGTGCAGGTGTCCGGCGACAGCCCGGTGCTGATCGACCAGTACCTGTCCCGCGCCACCGAGGTGGACGTCGACGCCCTCTGCGACGGCGAGACCGTCTTCGTGGCCGGGGTGATGGAGCACATCGAGGAGGCCGGGGTGCACTCCGGCGACTCCGCCTGCTCCCTGCCCCCCTTCTCCCTGCGCCCCGAGACCATCGCCGAGCTCAAGCGCCAGACCGAGGCCATGGCCTTCGCCCTCGGCGTCCGGGGGCTCATGAACGTGCAGTTCGCCATCGAGGAGCCGCACTCGGCCGCGCCGCGGATCTACGTGCTGGAGGTCAACCCGCGCGCCAGCCGCACGGTGCCCTTCGTGGCCAAGACCATCGGCCACCCCCTGGCTGGCATCGCCGCCCGGGTTATGGCGGGCGAGTCCCTGGCCAGCTTCGGCCTCATCGACGCGACCTATGACCACGTGGCGGTCAAGGAAGCCGTCTTCCCCTTCGCCCGGTTCGCCGGCGTCGACACGGTCCTCGGCCCCGAGATGCGCTCGACCGGCGAGGTCATGGGCCTGGACTGGCGGCGCGAGGGCGAGGGCCCCGGCCCGGCCTTCGCCCGGGCCTTCGCCAAGAGCCAGCTGGGCGGCGGCACTGTCCTGCCCGCCTCCGGTGCCGTCTTCGTCTCGGTCAAGGACGCCGACAAGCCCTGGATCGTCGAGCCGGTGCGACTGCTCCTCGCCCAGGGTTTCAAGGTCCTGGCCACCGGCGGGACCGCCACCTACCTCGCCGACCAGGGCCTGGCGGTCGAGCGGGTGCGCAAGGTGCTCGAGGGCCGGCCCCACATCGTCGACGCCATGAAGAACGGCGGCGTACAGCTGGTCTTCAACACCACCGAAGGCAAGCAATCACTGGCTGACAGCTACGAGATCCGGCGCTCGGCCCTGATGATGAAGATCCCCTACTTCACCACCTCGGCCGGCGCCCTGGCTGCAGCCCAGGCCATCACCGCCATGGCCAACGGCCCCCTCGACGTCCGCCCCCTGCAAAGCTACGCGGCCTGAGGGC